>JAMDAP010000076.1:0-5794 GCA_023484675.1 Bacillota bacterium | reverse complement strand
GCTTTACCGTTGCTACCGGACCTTCTACCACCCTCAAAGCCCAGCTCAAAGCGGTCGCTCACCAGGCCGTCCTCGTAAAGCTCCTGGTAAAGACTGGACCCCCGCCCCAAAAAGACGTCAAGCACCAGCTCACTAATTAACTCCTTGCGTAGCTGGTCCGGGCCAGTCAGCCCCAAATCACTGTCCTTGAAGCCAATCCGCAAAATCGGCTGGGCTACCACCATCTTCTCCTCGGTACGTTGCTGTCTTACCCCGGTAGGTTCCGGAGAAAAGATCCGCTCTATGGGAGGCTGGGGGGCCAGCTTCCGTTTTGCCATGCGACCGGCGACCCGTTCGATAACGCGATCGGGGTCAACGTCGCCCACCACGAAGAGAGCCATGTTGGAGGGGTGGTAGAAGGTCCGGTAGCAACGGTAAAGCGTCTCCCGGTCGATGCGTTGGATGGACTCGACGGTTCCCCCGATGTCGATTCTCACCGGATGGACGTGGTACAAGCCCTTCATCAGATTCGCCCTGACCCTCCACCCCGGGCTGTCGTTGTACATGCGGAGTTCCTGCTGAATAATGCCCTTTTCCTTGGCGACATTCTCTTCCGTAAAGTACGGGTCCTGGACAAAATCCACCAAAATGTCCAGGGCGGGCTCGAAGTTGTCCGTGCAGTCAAAAAGGTAGGTGGTGGTGGTGTAGTAGGTGTAGGCGTTGCAGTCAGCTCCAAGGGCAGCGAAGCGGTCAAACACATTGCCTTCCTTCTCCTCAAAAAGCTTATGTTCCAGAAAGTGGGCTATTCCGTCTGGAACACTGGTCGCCTGGCCCTCCCCCGGCACGACAAACTGGTTGTCCACCGAGCCGTAGTGGACAGCAAAGGTGGCGAATTTGCGCACGACTCCCCCCCTGGGCAAAACGTAAACGGGCAAACCGGAAGTAAGAGTGGCCCCGTGCAGTTCTTCTCTTAAGGTCGGCTCAGCCAGAACGGCCATCAGTTCCCCTCCCGGTTGGCTAAGAAGTAGACCGTGTCCAATTGAACCTTGCGGGCGGCTGCAACGACCTGCTCCATTTGGACGGCCGCCATCTTCCCCAGATGGTCCTCAAGCGATTCGGGCACGCCGCCAATTACTCCCTCCAGGTAGTGCAGGATTTTCAGGCCTGGCCGATCTTCCTCCGTTTTCAGGTCCAGTTCCAGGGCCTTCTTGGTAGCATCGAACTCCTGGTCGCCGATGCGACCAGCCATGAGGTCATCAATCTGCTGTTGAATTATCTCCAGCGCCCGACTAAAGTTGGCAACTTCAATGCCGGAATAGATGACCATAAGGCCCTTGAGGGTTTCCAGGCGGGAATAGGCGTAGTAGGCCAGCGATGCTCTTTCCCGCACGTTTTGAAAGAGCTTCGAGTGGGGGTAGCCCCCCAGGATCCCATTGGCCACCTCCAGGGCATGAAAGTCAGGGTCAGACCGTGCCGTCTGAGTGCGAACTCCCAGGCAAAGCTTGCCCTGCTGGACATCCTGTCGCTCGAAGACTTGCCGGACCTCCCCCACCGGGTAGTGGACACCAGGAGAGGAGAGCCGGACGGGGGTGCCACGTTCCGGGCGGATAAGGCGGTTGGCCACCTCGCCCACCTCCCCCTCATGCACGTCACCGACGACGAAAATGTCCATGGGGTTCTCTCTCACCAGTTTGGAGTAGTAGTCCATGAGGTCGCGGGGCCCAATGGGATCGATGTCCTCGATTCTTCCGTATTTGTAGACGCCGAATGCTTCCCCCTTGCACATCTCCTGGATGCAGCGGGCAGCGGCATAACTGGACTTGTCGTTTATCAAAGACTCGATCCGGCGTTTGAGGTTGGCCTTTTCTTGCTGGACATACCTCTCCTGGAAGCCGTTGGGCCCGGCAAGGGGATGCAGCAGGACCCGAGACAATAGTTCGAAACCCTTGGCGAACAGCCCTTCCCTCTGGGGAAGGTACTTGTCGTTGGGCAGGCTCAGCCCCAGGTGGATAAGGTGACGCTCCCCTTTCTTAATCGCATCCGCCCCGAGTTCGGCTCCGTAAAGTCCCTGAAGCGCCCTTTCCAGGTCCAGGGTGGTGGGAATTCCTTCGCACCCCCGGCGCAGCACCGCCGGTAGGATGGCGGTACGGGTAGCGTTTTCGGGACTCAGGGCTTGCTGGATAAACACGTGAATCCAGTTGGTTTTGAACTTCCCGGTCGATGCTATGTAGAGATCTATGCCCGGTGCCAACCCGATCTTCCGAAAGTCGCTCAAGCCAGTCCCCCCGTGGCTGTGCTCCAAACCCGTTGCTTGCCGCCGGTTGCATAGGTATTCTGCGCTTTAGGGTTGCGGTATAGTCTATTCCCCTTCGCGGAGCCGGCTTTCAAGTATTTTAGCCGACGCCATGGTGTGGCTGCAAGTTCCGTATTTGAGGAAGAAGGAACAATTGCAGTGCCACTGTCCCCGGTCGTAGCTGATGTCGTAGACGTGATGGTCGCTGGTGAAGCGACCCGCAAGGAAAATGATTCCCAGGCGGTTCTCTTGGGCATAGCGTTGGGCCTTGAGTTGTTTCTTAGCAATGTTGCGTTCGGTTTCGGCGAAGCTCTCGGTGGGGAGGCGAAGGCCGCCGAATATCCTGTCCAGGAGTCGGTCGCGATTCGCCCTGGTCACCTCGATTACGAGGGTGTCACTGCGACCGCGAACCGCGTCCAGGATAGGGTGTTCCTGCCGGCCCAAAGTCCCCAGGACCGGTTTGGAGGAATCCAGACATTCCTGCAAGACCCGGACAAAGGGTTGCGAGCCAATCTCCATCAAGCCGATCTCGTCGGCAACCACCACGCTCTTTTCCTCTAAGGCCCGCTGCAAGGCCGGCGCCGCAATCTCCTCCAGGACCGTCAGGTTCACACCGTAATCGCCCACGCGGTACGCGTTCTCTGCCCCTCGCTCCGCCAGAAGCCCCTGCCCACCGTCCAGGGCGACCAGGCGAAACCCCTGCCTCCGGTTACCCTGTCGAACCTCTTCAGTAAAGAAGCCGCCCGCACGGTCTCCCAACCGGCGAACGGCCTTCTTTATCAGCGTGGTCTTGCCCGCACCCGGCGCTCCCGTCAAAAGTACGTTTTTCAGCAACAGGCACGCCTCCTCCCCGTTCACCCTATCCCATATCATATCATAAGGGCGAGGCTTAGAAAATATAGTCATAAATTTACAAAAGGCCCCGGGTGTGATACGATCTTTGCAGGCACAAGCACCTCAATGGAGGGGATAGAGCCATGTCCAGTACAACTGCCCGCCCTTCCACTCGACAAGATATCCTGGAGATCCTCAAGCGACAAGGAAGCCAGACTGTGGATGAGCTCAGCACGGCCCTCGGCATCACCCCCATGGGGGTTCGCCAGCACCTGGCCATTTTGGAAAAAGATGGGCTGGTAACCACTACCTCCGTCAGGAGGGGCATGGGCCGGCCCAGTTACCTCTATGCGCTGACGGATCGTGCGCAAGAGCTCTTCCCCAAGAACTATCAGGTCTTCGCCCAGGGCTTGCTGGCCGATATCGCCAGCCACGAGGGAGAGGAAATGGTTTCCGAGTTATTCAAAAGGCGCGCTTCACGCCTGGAGAAGGCATACACCGACAAACTGCGGGGTAAGAACCTGCGGGACAAGGTAGCCGAACTGGCCCGGATCCTGGACGAGAACGGCAACATGGCCATCTGGAGGCAGCTCGGCCCCGATACCTTCGTAATCCAGGAACACAACTGCGGGATCCTGAGGGTAGCCAAGGATTTCCCCCAAGCCTGCCAGGCGGAACTCCATCTCTTCTCAAGGGTCCTGGACGCCGAGGTCCAGCGCGAACACACCCAGGCAGAAGGAAAACATGAATGCCGTTACCTGATACGCCCTCGGGCGCAGGCGCACTAGAAGCTACAGGGCACGCCGTGCAACGAACAGGAGTCGGCCGCTCTCCGGGTTGCTCGGTTGTTCAGAATATCCGTCGTAACAGGCCAGAAGGCTGAACCGGGCGCTGGTCAAAGCTTTTTCTATCTCCGGACGAGCGTAGGCGTACTCGCGGTGGACTTCGCTGAAACGGCGCAGGCCGCCCCCGGGCTCCCTTATAGTGCCCCTAAGGACGATCTGCCAGCTCCTGTCCTCGGGGATGTATTCGTTCTCCCAGCGCAGGACGAATCCGTCCTGTTCGATAATCGTCGAATTCCTGCCGATCTTCTTCAGCCGGTCCTCCGAATTCATGTCAAAGAGAAATAGCCCGCCGGGGACCAGCCCGGCGTACACCGCCCGGAAAGTGGAGACAAGGGCTGCCTGGCTCTCCAGGTAATTCAGGCTGTCAAACAGACAGATGGTGGCGTCAACCCGGTCCGCCAGGCGCAGCCCGCGGAAGTCCTGCTGCAGAAGGATCGGACGGAACCCTTCGCGTTCCGCTTTGCAGCGGGCTTCCTTCAACATCGCGGCCGACCGGTCAACGCCTACCATGCGGTAACCCTTCTTGTGGAGCAGCAACAAGACGTTTCCCGTTCCGCAAGCCAGGTCACAGACGCGGTTAACCGTAAAGGGGGGCTCAGCGCCCTCCCCAAACCGCTTGAACAGCTCCCCAACCCGGTCGGCCCATTGCCCGTAGGGAACATCGGCCATTACCGCGTCGTAAATAGCGGCGAAATCCTCATAAATTCCCTGGACGGGACCCAACGACTTCCTCCCATTAAGAGAAGGGCCAGCTTCAGCTGGCCCGTTCCTCAACACCCTCCAGGAGCGCTTGCAGTTGGGGACCTTCCAGCGTCTCCCTCTCCATCAGCGCTTGAGCGATCCCGTCGAGCTTTTTGCGGTTTTTCCTAATGGTTTCCCGGGCGGCCTCATAGCACTTGTTAACTACGTGGCGCACCTCGCGGTCAATGACTGAGGCGATTTCTTCCGAGTAGTTACGCTCCCGCCCCAGGTCCCGGCCCAGGAAGACCTGGTCCTGTTTTGTCCCGAAGGTGAGGGGCCCCAGTTCCTCACTCATACCAAACTCGGTGATCATCCGCCTGGCCAATTTGCTGGACTTCTCGATATCGTCCTCGGCACCCGTACTTATCTCACCGAAGATGATTTCCTCGGCTGCCCGGCCACCGAGGGCATGGGTTATCCGGTCCAGCAGTTCGGATTTGGTGACCAGGTAGCGGTCTTCCAACGGCAAAGTCAGGACATAGCCAAGGGCACGGCCCCGGGGAATGATGGATATCTTGTGCACCGGGTCGGCATTGGGCAACAGCTTGGCAACCAGGGCATGCCCAGCCTCGTGGTAGGCTACGACCTTCTTCTCTTTTTCACTTATGATCCGGTTCTTCTTTTCCGGTCCGCCAGCCACCACACGATCGATGGCGTTTTCGAGCTCTGGCATCCCAACCTTGCGTTTGCGTTCCCGGGCAGCCAGGAGCGCCGCCTCGTTCATGAGGTTGGCCAGATCGGCCCCGGTGAAGCCAGGCGTCCGGCGGGCGAGCACCTCCAGATCCACGTCCTTTTCCAGAGGCTTACCCTTGGAATGTACCCTTAAAATCTCCACCCTGCCCTTCAGATCAGGCCGGTCGATGACCACCTGCCGGTCGAAGCGGCCCGGCCGCAGCAGGGCCGGGTCGAGAACATCCGGACGGTTGGTGGCGGCTACAATGATAATCCCTTCGTTGACGCCGAAACCGTCCATCTCGACCAGGAGCTGGTTCAACGTCTGCTCGCGTTCATCATGGCCGCCGCCGTAGCCGGCGCCGCGCATCCGGCCCACCGCGTCAATCTCGTCGATGAAGACGATACAGGGAGCGTTTTTCTTGGCCTG
>JAMDAP010000022.1 GCA_023484675.1 Bacillota bacterium | reverse complement strand
TGACGGCGGCGACGTGGAACTGCTCAACGTGGCCGGCGGCGTTGTTTTTCTGCATCTAACCGGTGCCTGTGCCGGCTGCTCCATGTCGACGATGACCTTGAAGATGGGCATCGAGCGGGCCCTGCGTCAGGAAATCCCCGAGATTCGCTCCGTGGAATCGGTCTGATCGCCGCAGTCCCAAGAGCCGTCTTTAGACCAGGCCGGGGGTGTGCAAACTGGAGCGTATTCGGGTAATGCTGGTCGATGACCATGAGTTGTTCCGACGCGGTGTCAAAAGCCTTTTGGCGGCGGAACCCGACATCGAGGTGGTGGGCGAGGCCCACGACGGCGGCGAGGCCTTGACCAAGGCGCAGGAGCTGATGCCCGACCTGATCCTCATGGACATCAGCATGCCGGAAATCGACGGACTGGAGGCAACCCGCCGCGTTAAGCAGGCGATGCCCTACGTCAAGATCCTGATCCTCACGGTATCCGACCTGGAGCAGAACCTCTTTGAGGCTATCAAGGCCGGCGCTCAGGGGTATCTGTTGAAAAGTGTCGACCCCGAGCATCTGCTGGACGCGGTGCGCAAGGCCTACAATGGTGAAGCCGCAATCTCCGGCGGCCTGGCGGCCAAGATCCTGACCGAGTTCGCCCGGCGCGACGCTCAACCCAGCCACAGCGGCCGCGAGTCCCTGGGGGCACGGGAGATGGACGTGCTGCGGGAACTAAGTCGCGGCGCCTCCAACAAGGAGATCGCCTCCGTCCTCTGCATCAGTGAAAACACGGTGCGCAACCACGTCAAGAACATCCTGGCCAAGCTGCACCTGGACAACCGGGTGCAGGCCGCCACCTTCGCTATCCGGCAGGGGATCACTTCGGAAATGGCGGAAGGCCACAAGTAGTTCTGCCCGCTGAACTAGTGCGAATGGGCTACCTTCAAGGTAGCCCGTTTTTGTTGTCAATTTGTAGCCACAAATCCGGAAGCAAGATGGCCCTCGCGGGTCTCGAAGCTCCGATGGCCGTGCAGTAACATGGGATTGGAGGTAGATAGCTATGGCAGCGCAGCGGCGTGTGGTCATCTTGTACCAGAATGGCCTGTTTGGGGCAGGCCTCCGCCGGCTGCTGACCATGGAGCCGGACATCCAGGTCGTGGGCGCCGTGCCTATCGGCCCTCAAATGGGGGCGGTAGTGCGCGGGTTGGCGCCCGATGTGGTGCTGGTGGATCGCGCCCTTGATCCCAAGTTGCTGCGCGATCCTGCAGGTAAAGGCCATGGCAGTGGCCCGCGGATGATCTGCCTGACCCTCGAGGAGAACCAGATGGACATCCTCGACAGTCAGCACCGGCCCTCTCCCAACGTGGATGACCTGCTTGAGGCGATTCGATCGGCGGTTCGCGAACCGTCTTCGGATGTGCTCACCCAGGCGCACAACTAGGCGCGCCGGGCTGGAAAGGCTGGAAAGGAAGGGACATTCCATGAAACGGGTTCTGCTGGGGACAGACGGCTCCGAGAGCGCCCTGAAGGCCGCCCGCTTCCTGAACTCCATGGCTGCCGCCGATGCCGAACTCAAAGTGGCGGTGGTCACCGTGGTGCCCGTGCCCCAACGCGTTGGTCTGATCATGCCGGCGGGGACAACGTACGTTCCCGACGTTCCCGTGGACGCCATGGTTCGGAACGAGGCCGACCCCATCTTGGAGCGCACGCTGGAGGCGCTGGGCCTGGAGTCCGAGCGCGTGACCAGGGAAGTGCTGGTGGGGGCGCCGGCGGAAGAGCTCTGCCGGCTGGCTCGGGCCGAGCACTACGACATGATTGTGCTTGGCAACCGCGGCCTCAACCCGATCAAGGAATTTCTCATGGGGAGCGTCAGCGACCGCTGCCTCCATCTGGCTCCCTGCCCGGTGTTGATTGTGAAGTAGTTTGAGCGGTTGTTCGAATATGCCCCTCCCATGAGCCCTCCGGCTCATTTGGCAACCCTGCCCAACCGGCAGGGTTATTTTTTCCTGGGCTGGCGGGCATAGCAGACAACTTCAAGAACTTACTACGTATGTTGGTGCAGGAGTTGGCTCGCGTACAGCCGAAAAAGTGCGACATGAAGCGCATTTGGACAACACGGCTATTCGCCGTTACCCTCATCGTCGGCATTTTCGCCACCTCCCTTGGTTGGGGCGGTGGGCGGGGCAGCTGGTCCTGGGCCCACAAGGCCGAGGGCGCTCCGCTGTACCCTGTGGACGCCGCGGCCCTGGAGGAGGAACTGCGGTGGCTGGAAGCCTCGCAGACCGGTCAGGGCGCTCTGGCCCAGAACCCGGAACAGAAGGACGTGGTTCCGTATTTCGCCAACCTGGCGGCCATGGCCCTGGTCCGGGCCAACCCAGGGTTGGCACAGCGCTACATGGACTGGTATCTGGCGCGCCTCAACCGCCCGGACCGTTTCGGCAGGTATGGCACCATTTACGACTATCGGATCGAGCCTGACGGCCGTGAAGTGCCGACCTACGATTATGACTCGGCGGACAGCTACGCCGCCACTTTGCTTTCCCTGGCCTCCTGGTACGTGCGGGCCACCGGGGACATCCGCTGGGCCCAGCAGCACCACGATCAGCTTCAGGACGTGGCGGAGGTCATCGTGCGACTGCAGGACGGTGACGGCCTGGTCTGGGCCAAGCCAGGACTCGGGGTCAAGCTGCTTATGGACAACAGCGAGAACTACCGCGGCCTGGTGGACTGGTCCTGGCTCCTGAACCAGATGGGTCACGGCGGCGAGGCGGCTACCTACCGCCGGCGGGCCGACTGGATCTGGCAGGGGATTGAAACCCAGCTTTGGAACCCGTGGCGCGGTATGTACGAGTGGGGGCTGGGCGGGGTGCACCTGCCGTCGCTGGGGCCACGCTGGTATCCGGACAGCGTATCTCAACTCTATCCGATCGTGTACGGCGTGATCGATCCCCAGTCGGATCGGGCCCGCCTGCTGTACGCCAAGGTCATGGCCAGCTTCCCGCGTTGGGCCGAAGGCGACACCGGCGACCCCTTCCCCTGGGCCATCGCCGCCTACGCCGCGGTGCTGGTGGGCGACACCAATTCGGCCCAAGTGTATTTGAACCACAGCGCTCAGCACTGGCCGCCCAAGGCCCAGCGGGGCCCGTGGTACGCGGCGGAGTCGGGATACCTGATTCGCACCGTGGAACTGATGGACCAGATCGCGGTGAAAAAGGCGTCGACCGCGCCCGCACCCGCGGCGACGCCTGCGGCGCCCGCGCCAGTTGCGGCCCCCACCGTATCAAGCCCGGAAACGCGGCAAATACTGGGGTCATAGGAGGTGACCCCTTTGCCACAAGAAATCCTTTGTGAAGTCAAGAGCTGCTACTTCTACCAGGACGGTGACCGCTGCAGCGCCAACCGCATCTACGTCGTCAACAACTCCCGCGTCAGCCCGAACATGGAGATCGGCAGCATCGGCGGGCAGCACCATGCCCACAGTTCAGAAGAGACCGCCTGCAAGACCTTCAAACCCAAGTCCTGATCCGCCCTCCCTGATCCGCCCTCCCGTTGACACCCGGAAAGTCCAGACGCTACACTGCAAATAGTGACGGGCTCGTCGGCCCACCGCGCTGGCGGTGGGCCACGCGCTATTTGCGGACGGCGGACGGAAGGGGGCGGAGCGGTGGTCATCACGGTGTTGCCCGACGGCCGGCGGGTGGAGGTTGCCCCAGAAACCCCACTGCTGGACGCCCTGAACGAAGCCAACCAGCCGGCGGAGGCGGTCTGCGCCGGAGCCGGCACCTGCGGCAAATGCCGCGTCCGCGTCCACGGCCCCTGTTCGGCCGCCACGGAGGCCGAGCTGTCCGTAGTGGGTGGAACCGAGTTGGCCGAAGGGGTGCGCCTGGCCTGCCAGGTCCGGGCCCTTGGCGATTGCTCCGTGGAGGTTCTGACGCCGCTGGTCAGGGGCCATCCCCGCATCCTCACCGACGCCGACCTTCCCCCCTTCGCACTGGAACCGAGGGGGATCGAGCAGATGGCGCTGCGCCCGGGCGACTCGCAGCGCGGGATTTACGGTCTGGCCATCGACCTGGGCACCACCACCGTGGCCGCCTGGTTGCTGGACCTCCTCACGGGGGAGGAGATGGCCAGGGCGTCGGCCCTGAACCCGCAGGTGGTGCACGGCGGCGACGTCATCTCGCGGCTCACCCACGCCGTGGAGCAAGGCGGGCTGGAGGAACTGCATCGGGAGGCAGTGCGCGTTTTCAACCTGCTCACGGCCGAGCTGGCTAAACAGGCCGGCATTCACCCGCACCAGATCTACCACCTGGTGGTGGCCGCCAATGCCACTATGCAGCACTTTCTTCTACGGGTGGACCCGACGGGACTCAGCCGCGCCCCCTTCCGCCCTGCCTTTCTGGAAGCGCCGGCAACACGGGCCCGCGACCTGGGCCTGGTCATCCGCCCTGACGCCGTGGTCGAGCTGGTGCCCGGTATTGGCGGTTTCGTCGGCGGAGACACCGTGGCCGCCATCCTGGCCACTGGCCAGGACCGGACGGGCCAGGCCACCTGCCTGCTGGACCTGGGCACGAACGGCGAGATCGTGGCCGGCTACCACGGCCGGTTGGTGGCCTGTTCCACCGCCGCCGGCCCGGCCTTCGAAGGGGCTAAGATCAGCCAGGGCATGCGGGGCGACCAGGGGGCCATCGAGGGCGTCGCGCTGGACCGGGAGGTGCGGCTCAGGGTCATCGGCGATGCCCCGCCCGCCGGCATCTGCGGTTCCGGCCTAATTGACGCCGGCGCCGAGCTGGCGCGGGTTGGCATTCTGGACGAGACCGGCCGCATTCGCTCCCCGGACGAATGCACCCCCTTCCTGCCGCCCCGGGTGCTGGAACGACTCGTGCCCGGGGAGGCCGGAACATACTCCTTTGCCTTAGCCCTGGGGTCTGAGACCCGTTCCGGCAAACCGGTGCTGCTGACCCAGAAGGATGTGCGCGAGCTGCAGTCGGCCAAGGGGGCCATTGTTGCCGGGGCCCGCCTGGCCCTGGCCCACCTGGGGCTGGAGGAGTCCCAGGTGGATGAGGTCATCCTCGCCGGGGCCTTCGGCACCTACGTGCGGCCGGTGGCGGCCCTGGCCGTGGGCCTGATCCCGATGGTGGCCGTGGAGCGAGTGCGTTCTGCCGGCAACGCCGCCGGCGCCGGCGCCCGGATGGTGCTGCTGTCCCGCACCCAGGCAACGCGGGCCCGGGAGATCGCCCGGCGGGCCGAGCACCTCGACCTGGCCAGTCATCCCGACTTTGTGGAGCAGTTTATGAGAGGCATGTATTTCCCGCGGGTTGCCGCGGCTCACTAGGAATTGGAGGTTGAGGACATGGAGATCAATCGTCCCGCTGCCCTGGCCCTGCTGCATGAGTTCACCCGGACGCCGCACCTGATCAAGCACGCCCTGGCGGTGGAATCGGCCATGCGCCGCTACGCCCGGATCTACGGCGAAAATGAGGAGCGATGGGGCTTCATCGGCTTGCTGCATGACTTTGACTACGAGCGTTTCCCCGATCCAAAGGACCACGCCCGGGTCGGTGCCAACATCCTTCGGGAGAAGGGTGTTCCCGAGGACATCGCTTACGCCGTCAGCGCTCACAACGATGCCGTCGGCGTGCCGCGTGCCCATCTGGTGGACAAGGTCCTCTACGCCGTGGACGAGCTGTGCGGCTTCGTCACCGCCGTGGCCCTGGTCAAGCCGAACAAGAGCCTGGCCGAGGTGGACGTCAAGAGCGTTCGCAAGAAGATGAAGGACAAGGCCTTTGCCCGGGCGGTGAACCGCGAAGATCTGGCTCGGGGCGCCGAAGAGCTGGGCGTTGATCTGGACCAGCACATCGCCAACGTCATTGGGGCTCTGCAGGGTGTGGCGGCCGAGTTGGGCCTGACCGGGCAGAACGGCGCCGCCGCCGGGACTGCCACCGCCTGATGTCCCTGGAGCGGGACGTCAAGGCCGAGGCCAGGCGGCTCGGCCTTGACCTGGTGGGCATTGCCTCGGCGGCCCCCTTTCTTCAGGAGAAGGCCCTGCTGCGGGAGCGGGAGTCTCTTGGTTACCGTTCTCCCCTGGAAGAGCGGGACGTCGCGCTTCGTACCGACCCGGCGCGGTTGCTGCCCGGAGTGCGGTCGATCATCGCTGTCGGGCTTAACTACTACCAACTGGCCGAGGCCTCTGGCGACGGTGCCCTGCGCGGCTGGCTCTCCCGCTACACC
>JAMDAP010000051.1 GCA_023484675.1 Bacillota bacterium | reverse complement strand
CCACCCCAAGCGTTCGAACTCCACTTCCCAGGTTTTTGGCAAGACTAGCCGCTCTTCCTCTGGTTCGTACCCGGGGGCGAAGGCCTTCGGCGGAAGTACCTCCGGAACTGTCGCCTCCGGAGGAAATGTCTTCGAGGACACGCCGGGCGAGGTGCTTGGACTTCTCTGGGTCCGCTCCTTCACGTACACCCTCCCTCTCGTACAGGGCCTCGACCTCTCGGACGACGGCCTGTGACGGTCCAGCCGGTCGGCGTAGGATCACGCTGCCGTCGCGGTTCCGGACGACTTCCCAGCCCCTGGCGGCGTCCTTGACTGCCTGGGCCACGTCAGCGGGAACCCTGGCGTCTGCCTTGATGGTGATGCTATCTAACCCTACTCTGATTTTACCTTGGGCGTCAAGAGCAGAACGTAGAGCGCCGCTTTCGCCCTTCCGGATGACGAGATGCGCTACTTGCTGGGTTTGGTCCCCGAACTCTGGGCGCCCTTGGCCTTGTTCTTCTCCCAGCGCCGGAGGATTTGCTCCAGTCTCAGGACCACCAGCGGTCTCACCTTCGAGAAGCGTAGCTTGCCCTTCACTGCCAAATTCCACCTTTCTCAGGGCAGCAGTCAGCACTTCCGCCCGGGTCGGAGCGACCGTGCGACCGAGCAGGTCACTGCCGTACCGGGGATCTCCGACGGCTTCCACCATGTCGGCGTAGGCCAAAAGAATGGACGACAGCTTCTTGGTGCTTCGACCGTTGGCCTCGAAAACGTCGAGAAGGTCTTTGCCCAGGTCGGTCAGAGTGCCCTTCAGGATGGCGGGCTGCCGGAAGTATTCATCGACGGTCTGACCGGCCTCGCGAAGCATGGAAAGGGTGTTGACGGCCGCCGCGATGTCGCCGGTGAGGTCCAGGTCGTAGAATCTGCCGCCCGCGATCCCTTCCTTGATGGCCGCCAGGCGGGGCGCCGCGACCAGCATGGCGTTGGTCAGGTTGCGAACGTTGTTGTCGGTGGACTCGGCCAGCTTCTCGATGATCGTGATGTCACCATAGGCTTTGGCGAAGATGGCGTTACGAATGCGGATGACGCCTGCTTGATTAATCTTGGCGTTGTCCTGCATCAGCTCGCCCCGTTCTGCGTCGCTGACCACTTTTTCCATGAAGTTCTGGATGAAGGCGGCGCGGTTTGCCGGGGTGTCGATTTCTCCCGTCTCGTTCGGCACGAACTGGGCCATGAGCACCCCCGTCAGTTTCTTGGCGTCGTTTTTCGCTTTTTCGGTGGCGCTCATCGACGCGACGGCCTGCTCGTTGGCCTCCTGGGTGAACTTCACCCGGTCTACTTCGGTATCACGGACCCGGACCAGGACGGGAGCCTGCGTGCCCTCGATGGCCGCCTTGTCGAGGCCGAACTTCTCGGCGTTGTCCAAGAGCCACTGCCGGTACTTGCCAGCGTTGGCGTGCTCCTGGTCGTAGACGCGCTGCAGAGCGATGACCCGGCCGTTGCCCGACTCCACCACGCCGTCAGGGCCGACGACAGGGGCGCCGTCCGCAACCATGGGACTCTCGCCCAGGCGAACCGGGTTCAGCTTGCTGGCGATGCGGCTGACCTGCTCCTCGGAGGCGATGCGGCCGCGGTCTCTGGGCTGTAATTCGGCGGGGTAATCGGGGTTCCTTCTCAGGGCGGTGTCATGGGACGCAACCAAGTCGGAGGCCTCGGCGATGGCATAGTGCAATTGGACCTTGGTGCCGCGCTCGGTTTCGGCGGTGACGTCGGAGCCACGGGCGGCCTCATTCAGGGGGCCAAGGGGCTCGGCCAGGGACGCCACTTCTTCTGGCTCGGTAAGGTCCGGGTAGTCCTTCAGCACTTCATCCGGCACGGGTTTCCCATCGGCGAGGGCCTTTTCAACGATGTCCCGATGATACACCCGCTCGCCGAAGTCAGGGATCTTCATCCCGGCTCGCGCTGCCAGATCGTTCAATTGGGGCGAGGTTAGGAAAACCCATTTTGCTCCAAACATAACCTGCACTTCGCCCTGTTTGTTAAGACGCACGTGCTCCGGCTTGGTCAGAACCGTGCCACGGTACTGGGTGCCAAGGACCAGTTTCTTGTTCGCTTCAAGCGCCGACACGATGACTTCGTACTTCTGCCGGTTCTCGTTGAGCTGGAACTCTGCCCTTGTTATCTGCCAGGGTTCCTTAGCCTGGGTCGGTTCGGCTTCGGGTGCGTTGGTCGGGCGCGCCTTTGGACTTGCCAGGATGTAAATGTGCTGCTGCTTGTCGCGGGTAGGCACTTCCAGCCAGTCCGCGGCCGGCGCAAACTCGTAAGTCCCACTGCTGATGACCCAAATGGGTTCGCGGTTCTCAGACTGGCCGAAGAAGGCGCGACCAACCCAGAAACCACCGCCACCCTCTATGGCCTGATTCTGCCGTTCGGCCGCCGCAACCAGTTCGGGGGCTTCCTTCTGCTCTGCGCCTTCCTCGTACCGAACGAGGGCGACAGGCGGCAGGTCGGCCTTGAGCACTTCCCCCTTGGGGGCTGGCAGTGCGGGGAGGAGTTTGGCGGCGCTGGTGTTGCCATCTTCAATGGCCGCCGCGATGCCGCGACGTAGACCTTCGGCCAGGTCCGGTAGGTAGGGCAGAGTGTGGGTGTCGATACGCGGCTCCACAGGCCCGTTGGCTGGCAGGAACACCTCGCGGATGTTGCCAGTGACGAGTGGGTCGTGCCTAAGCTGGGAGTTCCAGACCGAGGCCATAACCACATGCCGGCCGCCATTGGCGTCCTTCAGCACGAGAGGCACGTCGCCGTCCTTCTCGATCAGTTTGGCCAAGTCGGCCTCGGGGTCAACCTGCCCATGGTAATCGGCGGCGACCTGCTTCCAAGACTTGTGCGGGGCAGGCAACCGCGGTACGTTGGTGATCTCTGCCTCGGTGGCTGCAGCGGGTGCAGGAGCCTGCCCCTGCGGTTCAGCAAGCAGGGCGGCTCGCAGGTCTTCGGGGAGACTCTTGGGGTGCAAAACGGCTTCGGCGTAGAGCTCAGAGATGACTTCCTCTGAGGCACCTGTGGAGGCGTACCCCGGGGCTACCCGTTTGACAATGTCCGGGTAAAGGACAGCCGCCGCCTTGATGTTATCCCGCTGCTCGGGGGTCATGCGTGAATAGACCACATGCCCAATTTCGTGAGCTATGGTCTGGCCGATGTCTTCGGTCATGCTGCCGGCGTTGGCGTTGATCCGCAGGATGCCCTGACTGGGGGAAACGTCCGCCACAGCAGACAGAGGCAATTCGTTAGGCGCGACGATTTCCACCCGAGTAATGCCACTGCGCTGGAAGCTGCCCCATACGGGCTTGGGAACGGTCTTGAGGGCTGCTTGTGTCTGTTTGGTCGGCGGGTATTTCACCTGCAGCATACCGTCGACCTTGGCGCCGCTGCGCTCTTCCTGGACCGTGGCGGGCACGTTGGGAGAGGGACCGGGCACCTCCGCCGATGTCGACGCAGGCGCTTCCGTGGCCACAGGCTCAGCGGGGGCGGCCGTCGTCCTGACCGGCTCTTGCGGGGTGGCCGCAGGTTCCTGGGCGGGAGCGGCCGGGGCGGCCGCCTGGGGCGCGGCGGGCTCGCCAGCGGGCTTCGCGGTGACGTCAATGACCGGACCTGCCTCTGCCGGCTTCGGACCCGCCTTGGCCCCCCTGGGCGCCTCCTGGAAGGTCTGGTAGGTCGTCTCGACGTTGCCTCCGGGGGTCACCCGACGCTCCACCCGGACGCCATAGTGCAGGCCGGTGGTCGGCTCCTGCTTCACCCAAAGACCGGGCACGTTGCCTCTGCCCTTGACGAAGCGGTAGCCCGCAGACGCCAGGTCCACCTCCGACCCGGCCACAGCCTCGCCCGTGGGTATGAAGGTCCGGAGCCGGTCGCCGACCATCCGGGCGATGGGCCGGGCGCCGAAGCGGCTCACGGCCTCACCGACTAGCGGCAAACCTGCTGAGACGGCGGCGGCGCTCAGGACCGCCCCGCCGACACGTCGGGCCGCCTCCTCGGGGGTCTTAGCCGGTTCGGTGAGCAGGGTAGGCGCCGTTGCGGCGGCACCTGCGGCGGCACCACGGGCCGCCTCGCGGGTGAGGAACTGGGTCAGTGCCCGAGTCCCCTGCCGGGTTCCTTCGCGAGCGCCCAGGCGGGCGGCCAACCGTGCGGCCGCGTTGCCCAGGGCCTCGCCAGCGGGTCCGGCGGCGATGGCGGCCGGAGCGCCCACCAACCGGAAGGCAGCCTCCCAGGGTAGGGCGGCACCCGCAAACTGGCCGCCGACCTGCGCGACCTGCTCTTGCGTGTTACGAGCTTGTTCCGTGATCGGCAGGGCCCCCAGGGAAGCACCGGACAACGCTCCCTGGATGCCCATGTATGCGGTGCGTTCGGCACCTGGCTGCTGCGGGGCTACTTCCTGACCCTGGGCGGCGGGCATCGCCTGATAACCACCCACAATGGGTCCATAAAGAATCGAAAGGGGCAGGGTCTTGCCAAAGAGCTGGCGGTAACGTTCCAGGGTCCGGGCCGCCGGCGTCAGTGCGGCCGGCGCCGGATAACCCTTGTGGGCCAGGGTCTGCTCCCAGTAGGGGGCCTGCCGTTTGCTGAGCGCGGCCCTCGCCCTCTGGAGGTAGTCCGCCGTCATCGGCCGGCTGGGCGGCCTCACGGTGGCCAGGGGAGAACTGATCGCCGGGTAGGACGGCGCAGGAGCCACAGGCTGGGGGGCTTGGCCAAGAGGCTGCGCTCCCCAGGTCATGGCCGGGCGCTGGGCGGGGGCCTGAACGATCCGGGGTAGTTGCGGCAGGCTGACCCGGCGGCCAAAAAGAGAAGGCCCGCTCGGGGCGGGCTGGGGGGCAGGAGTGGTGGGGGCAGACACAATGGTTGTTGGCTCAGGCCGCTGCCACTTCCACTCGGACACAACGCCCAGGTCGCTGGCGAGCTCGTCCCAGTTGATGGGACGCGGTTCAGAAGCGGGGGCCGGGGCGGGAGCGGCCACCGGTTGGTCAAGACGTTGTTTCTGCCACTCAGGGACTACCCCGAGGTCAGAGGCCAGTTGGTTCCAGTTGATGGGCTTCGTCTTCTTCGTGGCCATGCTGGCGGCCTCCCTTCGTCGTCTGTCCCCTCAGCTTAATGGCGGATATTGAAGTCCCACGGATCGATGCCCTGGCGCTTCAGGGCAGCGGCGATCTCCGGGGCCGTTAGACCGTTTTTACGGGCCTGGCCGATCCAGTTCTCCACGTCGGTATAACTCGTCTCGTCCCACTGGCGGCTCATGCCGTTCGTGCCAGGCTGCGGGGTGGCGGGTCCAGAAGCCTGCTGCAAGGCCTTCCTCGCCGCCTGCGCTGCCTGGTAGGTAGGGGCTCCCTGCTGCACCTGGCTGAACACGCTCTGGCCACCCTGAATGGCGCCTTGGAGCTGGTCGTAGCTCATCGTGTTGCCCGGGTCCACGGTGGGACCAAGAGCCCTGGCCTGCCGGCCCATCTCGGCGGCGGCAGCCATGCCTGCCTGGTCGCCAGCGTCCTTCGCCGCATTGTACCGGCGCTTGGCCTCGGCCAGCATGGTGTCGGCCTGGGAGACCGGCGTGACGACGCTGCCCGTCAGTTCGCTGTAACGGAGCGCGTTCTGCGCAGCCTGGGCGGCCTGGCGGTCGGACCGCTCCATCTCATACTGCTGCCAGGAGTCCTGGCGCTGCTGGGCACGCTCGCGGGCGGTCTGGCGCGCCTGCAGGAATCGGTCCTGAAGGCTGGAGAGGTCGGCGACCTTCCGCCCCTGAATGTCAATGGTCTGCCCTGAGAGCTGGCGGAGGCCGGTCTGCAGGTTGTCCCGGATGCGGCTCAGTCTGTCGGACAGGACCTGCGTTTCCTGCTGGCCGTAGGCCTTGTTGACGTCCTGCTCCATGCCGAGCGCGATGCCCGAGTCCAGGATGCCGCGCCGGTTGGCCACTTCGCGGACGGACTTGAGGCCCTCCTGGGCGTCCTGCTTCAGGCGGTCCAGGGTGAGCAAGGTGGACGGGTCTAGCTCCTTGCCGTCCTTTTCAGACTGGGCGCTGAGGTCCTTGCGGGTCTGCTCCAGGAGGTCCATGAGCTGCTGGTAGTACTGGCTCTTGGAAGCAATGGCAGAGTTCGTGTCAGTGTCCAGGCCGGCCAGGTCCCTCTGCAGGTCCTGACTGATGCCGGAGAGGACATCCGTGCCGGTGGGCGACGCCGAGGCCGTCGCGGAGGCCG
>JAMDAP010000007.1 GCA_023484675.1 Bacillota bacterium | reverse complement strand
CAAGGGCATCGGTCACCGAGGCCAGCCGCCCGGTGGGGTCATAGGCGTAACGGGTGACCCGTCCCAGGGCGTCGGTGCGGCTGAGCAGGTTGCCCATGGAGTCGTAGGTGAAGGAGGTGGCACGGCCCAGGGCGTCGGTGACCTCCAGGACCTGACCCAGGGCGTCATACTCGACATGGGTGGCGTTGCCGGCCGGGTCGGTCACCTGGGTGAGCTGGCCGGCTTCGTCATAGAGGTAGGCGGTGGTGCGGCCGAGGGGATCGGTCGTCTCGACCAACTGGCCCGCCGCATCATAGGTGTAGCGGGTTTCGGCGCCGTCGGCGTCCTTCACCGCCACCAGGCGTCCGGAGTCGTCGTAGGTGAACTGCGTCTGAGCCCCGGAGGGAGCGGTCAGGGTGGTCAGGCGACCGTCTGCGTCATAGCTGTACTTCGTCTTGCGGCCGAGGGCGTCGGTCACCGCGGTCAGACGGCCCGCCGGGTCATGGGCGTAGGTGGTGGCGTTCCCCATGGGGTCGGTAACGCTGGTGAGGCGGCCGGGGCCATCATAGGCGTATGTCCAGCGGTGGCCCTGGCCGTCGCCGCGGGCCGTGACGCGGCCCAGGGCGTCCCGCTCGTAGGTGGTCACGCCGCGGGGGCCTTCCACGCGGGTCACCCGGCCCAGGGCGTCATATTCGTAGCGCGTCTGGGCGCCGCGGGGCGAGGTGAGGGTGGTAAGACGGCCAAGGACATCCCGCTGGTAGCCAGTGGTTTGTCCCGCCAGGTTGACCACATCCACCAGGTGGCCGAGGGCGTCGTAGTGGAAGCGGGTGACAGCGCCCCGGCTGTCCGCAGCGGAAACCAGGCGCCCCAGGGAGTCGTAGCTGCGGGTCACGACCTCCCCCAGCGGATTGGTCACGTGGGTGAGGTGGCCGGCCGCATCGTAGGCCAGGGCCGTCACGCCCCCGTTGGGCGCCGTGACGCGGGCCGGCCGGCCGGCGGCGTCGCGCTCGTAGAAGGTGGTGCGGCCCAGGGGGTCGGTGCTGGCCAGCAGACGCCCCGCCGGGTCATAGGCAAAGGCGGTCCGGCTGCCCAGCGCGTCGCGGGTCTCCAGCAGGTCGCCCTCGGGGCTGTAGGTGAGATGAAGGATCTTGCCAAGGGGGTCGGTCACGGCGGTGACCAGGCCGCGGCCGTCCACGGTCAGGGACTTGGCCTGGCCCAGGGGGTCCACCATCCGAATCAGGTTGCCGCGAGGGTCATAGTCAAAGGTTGTGGTGGCGCCGTCGGCATCGGTGATGGTGGTCGGCAGGTTGAAGGACGGGTCGTAGGTGAGCGACTGTTGGGCTCCGGTGGCCTGCGTCACCTTGGTGACGTTGTTCTTCAGATCATACTCGAACTGGGTAGAGCCGGTGGCGTCTTCATGGCGTATACGGTTGCCCCGGTCGTCGTAGGCGTCGGTGGTGAGGTTGCCCAGGGGGTCTTCGGTCCGGGTAACGCGGCCAGCCGCGTCATAACGGTAGGACCAGACGCCGCCCAGGGCGTTGGTGCGGCGGGTGACGCGGTTGGCGGCATCATACTGGTAGCCGGCCACCACCCGCTCCTCATCCGACTCCGCAGCCTTCACCAGGATGCGGGAGACCTTGCCGTCGGACGTATACTCGTAGCGGGTCCTGGCGCCGAGGGGCGAGACCTGCTCGGTGAGGCGGTGCTGACCGTCATAGCTGTAGCGCGTCTCTGCGCCGTCGGGAGAGGTCACGCCGATAAGGTTCTTGTTGGCGTCATAGCTATACCGGACCGTGTGGCCGGCCGGGTCGGAAACGGCCGTGACCACGCCGTTCTGCCAGGCGATGGACAGGCGCCGCCCATCGGGGCCGGCGATCTCCGTCAGGTGGCCCCCGGCATCATAGGAGTAGTGCGTTTCGTTGCCGTTGCGGTCCACCACGCGGCTGAGCTTGCCGGTGGTAGCAGGCTGGCCGGAGCGCCAGGCGGCGAAGTAACCGGCGTAGTACCGCTTGGTCTGGTCCTTGTCGGTGACCACGTACTCGGTGGCGGAGAGGCGCTGGAGCTGGGACGTGTTCATCCCGGAGGCCGGGGCGTAGCTGCCCTGGTCCAGGTCGTAGTAAATATAGGAGTCGCCGTCGTAGGACCAGAGGTACGCGTTCGGGTTGGCGGGATGGAAGGTGAAGGCGGAGCGGCCGCCGTCGCCCCGCAGCTCGGTGATGTCAAAGCCGGCGTACATCTTAAGCAGGTTGTCGACGGACATCTGCCAGCCGTAGCCGAAGGCGCCGAGGGTCCGCGGGCCGATGGACAGGGCGCCGTCGTAGTGGCGCTCTACCTCCAGGGGCCGGCCGAGGTCGGTCACGGCCAGGTCGGTGTTCTTCAGATTTAGGCTGCCCTGCGCCGGGTCGATGCTGTCCACCGGGTCAAAGGCCGCCTCGGGAGCCGGGGGTGCCGCCAGGCTGTCGGGCGACGGCGGGGCGGGGGGCTGTAGACCGGCCCCGCCGCTTGCCAGTTGGCCGGCCAGGTTCAGGGCGGACAGGGCGCCCGGCTTGGCGGCCTGCAGCTTGGCCAGAACCGTGGCCAGCGGGTCGGGCAGACCCGGGGTCGGGTTGGGGAGCAGGCTTGCCGGGTCGAGCAAGCCGTCCAGGCTTTGCGCTGTGGCACCGAACTCCCCCGGCAGGGGAGCGGCGGCCGCTCGGGCGGGCGTCAGGGCCACGCCGGTAAGATAGAAGGCGAGGACAGTGATGGCTGTGAAACGATGAAAACGGTTCACATGAATCCCTCCGCAGGCCCGGGGGCCCTGCCGCGAGACGCCAAAAAACCCATCCTCCGTCCGGCGGATGGGTTCGACTGAAAAACCTCATCGCCTTTCGGCAACCTGGCCATCTTGGCCCCGAAGGGCTTTAGATCCAGCGTTTTGCGCCCCCCGGCTTTCGCCAGGGGTGGCCGTTATCGGTTGGCGCTCGGGTATCCCGGATGAATTAGGTTGCAAGAACCTGATTCGACTCCGGTGAGAGAATTCCTACCTAAAATACCCTTGTCTGCCAAGAATCGTACGACACGATTCGACAAGAATCGCACTTCCTGGGAGAAAAAGATTGGGTCAAGAAAAAAGCCGGCCGAGAGGGCCGGTTGGGTGTGCCTTGGGAGCTGGCTGTCTGCTGGTGTGCTAGTCTGCGGCCTCTTCCGCCTGGCGGCGGCGCAGCCGCATTTGCCGGTACCATCCGGCGGCAACCGCGAGGGCAATCCCGGCGCTCATCAGCCAAAAGGCCCAGGTGCCGAAATTCTCCATAAGAGCCCCCGCCTCGTCCCCGATCCACAAGATGGACAGGGCCCAGGGCCAGATGCCGACAAGGGTGAAGAGGGTGAAACGCCACAGGGGCATCCTGACAATCCCGGCGGGAATCGAGACCAGGTTGCCGATCCACAAAGGCCGGGACCAGGCCACCGCCGGCTCCCCATAGCGCGCGAACCAGGCCTGAAGATGGTCCAGACGGTCGTCGGTCAGGCCAAGGCGCGGCAAGAAGGCGGGGGAGCCCAATTGACGGATCACCACACCCAGGGCGTAAGGAACCAGCGAGCTGGTGGTGTAGCCGGCCGCCGTGATGAGGCTGAGCCCGAAGAGCTCGCTCACTGTCAGCCTGGCAGCACCGCCGATCAGGGCCAAGAGCCAGGTACCGGGGAAGGGAATGGCCAGTCCTTCCAGAAATCCAGAGAGAAAGACTGCTAGAACGACCGGAACGGCCGAGAGGTGACTGGCGAGGGAGGAAAGATCCAACGTCATCCGTTTGTCTCCTATGGGGCCGAACAAGATAGGTGAGGTGAAGCGCCATGAAGGCCGTGTTTATCAGCAAGAGCCTGGCGCCCCAGGTGTCCGCCCTGGGCGCCAAAGTGCCGGGGTGGCAGCTCCTGGTGGCCGGCAGCGACCAGGAGGCAGCAGAGCGTTGGCCCGATGCCGATGTGCTGGTGAGCTGGGGAATGCAGTTCCCCAAACAGTTCCTGGCCGCCGCCAAGGGACTGCGGTGGATTCAAACCCTCTCCGCCGGGGTGGAAGGGCTCATCGGCCCGGTACGAGAATTGGAGCACCAGGGGCGTTCCATCATCCTGGCCAACGCTCGCGGCGCCCACGGGGAACCCATCGCCGAGCACGTGCTGGGGATGATCCTGTCGTTTACGCGCCGGTTGCTGGCATCGCAGCGGGCGCAGGCCGCTTCCGAATGGGTGAGCCTGGCGCCGGTGGAGCTGGCAGGACAGACGGTGGGCATCGCCGGGTTCGGCAGCATCGGCCAGGCTATCGCCGCCAAGCTGCACCCGTTGGGCGTCCGCCTGCTGGCCACCCGTGCCAGGCCGCAGCCGCACCCGCTGGTGGAGAAGGTGCTGCCCCCGTCCGGCCTCAGGGAGATGCTGGCCGAGTCCGATGTGCTCATCCTGGCAGCACCCGCCACCGCCGAGACCCGCTTTCTCATCGGCGAGGCGGAGTTGGCTCAGATGAAGCCCGAGGCGCTGCTGATCAACATCGCCCGCGGCAGCCTGATCGACGAGGCCGCCCTCGCAACGGCTCTGCGAGCCGGCCGCCTGGGCGGCGCGGCCCTGGACGTCTTCGCCAAAGAACCCCTGCCAGCGGACAGCCCCCTCTGGCAGGCTCCCAACCTCTTGATCACGCCGCACATCGCCGCGCTGTCGCCCCGCACCATGGAGCGCACCTTGGACATCGTCGCCGAGAACCTGCTGCGGTTTGCGGCGGGAGAGCCGCTGCGGAATGTGGTGGATACAGAACGCGGCTATTAAACGCTAGTATAGCTGGGTGGGCTTGTCGAAAGCAAGAGAGAGCGGGCACGTCCCGCTCTTTCTCTGCTGTGGCCTACGCGTTTAGGGGCTACGGCCTTAGCCCTTCTTGAACGTGCTGGGCTTGCTCGGGCAGGTGGAGATGCCGAAAAGCTTGTAGAGGCCGCAGAAGCCGATGACGCCGGTGATCAGGAGAATGACGCCGATGATGCCGAAGAGCCAGGGCAGGGGCAGCTTACCGGCAAAGGCGGCCCAGAGGAGAACCACACCCAGGATGCCGCGGAGCCAACGGTCCGTTGTTCCTACGTTAGCCTGCATAACCAACCTCCCCTTTCACCTGACACTGAAGCCTCTTGGGGAGGGTCCTCTCCCCAGCCCCATCATAGCACGCACGGACGCCTGACGGGAGGGAGAGGGCGGCCTAGCCAAAATTATGGGCCGGTGGTGAGACCCGGCTTATCTCGGCTGCCTGCTCCGCCGTTCCCCGGCCCTCTGCCTCCTGGCCGGCAGCGACCTCCAGCGCCTAGCTCAGGGGCATCATCGCCGTCGCCACCAGGTTCAGGATGCCGTCCCGGCGCTGTACCTTGCCCCGCATCAACAGCATGGGCTCAGCCCGCACCAGGGCCCGATGGGCCTGGTAGAACCCGGGCTTGACAATGACGTTGGCCACGCCGGTCTCGTCCTCCAGCAGCAGAAAGACGAATCCCTTGGCCGTGCCCGGCTGTTGGCGGGTGACCACCAGGCCGGCCACGCGCACGTCGGCCCCATCCTCCATCGATGCCAGCCGGCGGATGGGCACGATGGGGGGCAGGGTTTTGGCCGCCTTCAGCCTGGGCCGGAGCAGGCCGATGGGATGATAGCCCGGCGACATCTCCAGCACCGTGTAGTCCGCGGCCATCTTCTCCCACGGCTGCATCTCCGGCAGGGGCACCATGTCCTGCTCCGTGGCCAGAGGCAGAACCAACTGGCATGCCACCACCTTGCCCTGCTTGTGGATGGGGATGTCCAGATGGAGGAGGCCAAGCTGCCAGAGCAACTCCCGCCGGCCGTGCCCGAAGGCGTCCAGGGCGCCGACGCGGATCAGGTTCTCCATGGCTTCAGGCCGCAGGCGGACCCGGCGCGCAAAATCGCCCAGGGACGTGAAGGGGCCGTTCCGGGCACGCTCGGCTTCGACGGCCTCCGCTGCCTCCAAGCCCAGGGCGCGGACATAGACCAGCCCCACCCTGACGCTGCCACTCTCTACGCTGCAGCGGGCCCGGCTGCGGTTGATGTCCACGGGCAGGACGGCGACGCCGCGGCGCTGGGCATCGTGCACCAGGACATGGGGCGGGTAGAAGCCCATCGGCTGGTTGTTGAGCAACGCCGTATAGTACTCGGCCGGATAGTTGTGGCGGAGCCAGGCCGACTGGAAGGCCAGCACGGCGAAGGCCGCCGAGTGGGACTTGGGGAAGCCGAATTCGGAGAAGGCC
>JAMDAP010000154.1:3549-6280 GCA_023484675.1 Bacillota bacterium | reverse complement strand
CGCTCGCAGCAACCGGGATGTCGGGCCCCACAGTAGCGATTTCCCCGCCCGCGATAGCCACATCCAGGTGACCGTCCAGACCGCTGTCCGGGTCCAGCACTTTACCGCCCTTAATCAACAGGTCGTAACCCATTTTTCGACCTCTTTCCTCAACTCGTCAGTTACAAAACGTCTTCAAAGAAAGGCAAAGGAGGTTTCCCCTGCCATGACCACGCCCGAAGAAACAGCGAGGAGGATCTTTGGAGAGCGAGCCGCCAGGTATGTGACCAGTGCCGTGCATACTGACCCCCAGGTCCTGGCCAGAGTCGTGGAGATGTCCTCTCCCAAGCCGGATTGGACCGTTCTGGACGTGGGAACAGGCACCGGGCACACTGCCTTCGCTCTGGCGCCCCATGTCGCCCACGTGACCGGAATGGATCTGACAAGTGAGATGCTGGCAAAAGCCCAACAGTTACGGTTGGAGCGGTCGATCGAGAATGTCGATTTTCGTGTGGGCGATGTTCACCATCTCCCCTTCGAGGATGAGACCTTTCACCTGGTCACCTGCCGCCGCGCGGCCCATCACTTCTCCCATATCGCCCAGGCGTTGAGCCAGATGAGAAGGGTGCTGCGCGCCGGCGGCAAACTGGTGATAGACGACCGCAGCGTCCCCGAGGACGATTCCGTGGACGCCTGCATGAACGAGCTGGATCGTTACCACGACGAGTCTCACGTGCGTGAATACCGCCCGACCGAATGGAGGCGGATGCTGCAGGAGCTTGGCTTGACTGGTATATGATGATCTCCGCCCGTAGGGGAGTGCTATCGGCTTGGCCTTCCTCCTCGTCGTGATACTCTCGCGGCCCGACGTGCCCCCCTTGGCCTTTCACGTTCCTCACTATGTACTACGCGTACCGCTAGGGTTTGTCCCCCGGGGCGCCTTTTGGTACTTCAGGATCTTGACGTTGTCCACCGTGAAGACCACGCCCTCTCTTACCATCTCATCCAGGGCCGGGATAAAACCGGCGATGCGCTCGGGGCTGTCCACAATCTCGATGATTACGGGCAGGTCTTCGGACAGCCGGAGAATGTTGGCCGTGTGAATGCGGCTGTGGGCCCCAAAGCCCTCCAGACCGCGATAGACGGTAGCCCCGGCCAGACCCATCTGACGGGCCCTGATTACAATGGCGTGGTAAAGCGGCTCACCCCGGAAATGATCCCGCTCCCCGATGTAGATCTTCAGCAGTTGACCCACGGCCTGCGTCTTGACTGCTCTCCCCCCCTTTGCCAAATCGCCCGTGCGAGTTCATCTTACCTTCCAGCTTTAGGCAAGTAAAGGCCTCATCGTTGAGGGTCGTCACAGGACTCGCCCGACCAGGGAACCAAGCCAGACGGCAATCAGACCGGCCAGCATGCTCCCGAACGCGTTAACCGCCGCCAGGGTGAAGCTGCCGCCCCCAAAAAGTTGCAACGTTTCATAGCTCCAACTGGAGAAGGTCGTAAAGGCCCCCAAAAAGCCGACGGTCAGGGCGGTCCGGTACTCCGGGTTGACCATGAAGCGCTGAAAACCGGCGGTTGCGAAAAACCCCAACAGAAACGAGCCCACAATATTAATGGCGAATGTTCCGTAAGGAAAGGCACTCAACGCCCTTTCCGCCACCAGACCCTGCAGGGCGTAACGGCTCAAGGCTCCCGTTGCTCCAGCCAATCCGATCAGCAGAAACAGTTTCAAAGTGGATAGTGACTCCTTTCGCCTTGATGAAGTGGCAGAGGACGTGACCAGCAAGGGTTGCGAGACAGCAAAAGGCCCCCACCAGCCAACGCCGGTAGGAGCCATTAGCAGCGAGACTGCGGTTGAGGCGAGCTCCATCGCCTCAATTCACTATAAATGGTCAGCGCCCGGCAGTCAATTGCCTGCCCCCGCATTTCCACAGCATCCACAGGTGTAGTTGCCGCGTGCGATCTCCAAAATGGTTAACCGTCTTATCGACTGCCTCCGTTTCGGGTGCAGTCCTGGTGGTGGTCCTTTACGGCTACATCCAGTGGTACGGCTACCGGGAGGCACCCCGGCCCGCCGACGCCATCATCATCCTGGGCGCGGCGGTTTGGCCCAATGGCCCCAGCCCGGCGCTTCTGGAACGCATCTCCCTGGGCGAAACCCTCTTCCGCCAGGGATACCCACCCAACATCATAACCACTGGCGGAGTCGGTAGCCTCAATCGGGTAGAACGACCGCTCCGGCTGCCGGCGCGCGTCCTTGCAGAGCCGCTTGAAGATGCCGTCCTTCAGGATGAAGCCCATCTGCCCGTCGGCTGGCTGGGGCCGGTATCCTTCGATGAAGTCCTCGTACCCGTAAGCCGGGTGGAAGGGCACGGCCTGAATGCGGCCGGAAGTGCCCGACAGCTTGGGGACCTTCATCAGCGAGCCCGCGACTGACGTGGCCTGGGATGCTTGGGCTGCCTGAATCGGGGCCTGAACTGGCGCCGCTACCTGGACGCGCGACTGTTCGTCAGCCCGGCGCTTGTAGATGAAGAACTTCAGGGGACTGCCACCGCCGATTCCGCCGAAGATATCGGGCGGTTTGGGGACTTCCACCCGCCGCACCGGCTTTGGCTCATAGGTACCCTCAAGGAGCTCTGTCCGGTGGCGCGGCCAGTTCTCTTTTAGGTACGCCCGCAATTCCTCCGTGCGCAGCCCGTCGATTCCCGGCGTTCCCGGCAGGTCTCCCCGGGTAAGAACGCTGACCTTCCTT
>JAMDAP010000154.1:1786-3539 GCA_023484675.1 Bacillota bacterium | reverse complement strand
CCCGCCGCGTCTACCATTCCGCCCCTTGGCAGCCTCGGGTTTCGCCTTGTTTGGCAGGCTCACCCAAGCGGCCTGGCCTATTTGCCGCTGGCTTCCTTCCGACCCCACCTCGCGGCGACGCCGTTGCCTTTGGCTAACGGACTTGTGCTGCCTCGCCCGTAGTGGACTTTCGCCAACAAGTAGCGCCCATGCCGGGCGCACCAAAAAAGGACGGCCCTTGTGGGCCGCCCTTAATGCGGGAAATGTAGGTGGGACAAATGTTTTAGTGGTGTCGGAGGGGGGACTCGAACCCCCACGGTTGCCCATACGCCCCTCAAACGTACGCGTCTGCCAGTTCCGCCACTCCGACACGAACCCATTTAAAATCCGGGGCGCTTTTAGGCGCCCCGCTTTGTTTTCGAAGTTGGTGCCGAAGGTGGGATTTGAACCCACACGAGCTTGAGGCTCACGGCGCCCTGAACACCGCGTGTCTGCCAGTTCCACCACTTCGGCAAAGTCCACCGCATAATGCGGCCTGAAAGCAAATCCTATAATAACACGGTGCCGCAAACAGCGCAAGGTCTGCTAGTGGAAAAGCAACCTGAAGATAAAGTAAACCACGATAAGAACCCCGAAGAAGAGGAACAAGATGGGAAACAGAATCTGAAAAGCCGCGATGATGAATGCGAAAACGTCCATCCAGCCCAGTTCGATGGGTCGGTCGTTCTCCAGATCGTCCTCATAGTCCTGGGGGGCCCCGGGCCGCGCCTTGTTGAGTTCTGGGGGGAGCTTGTCCTCATGCTCCTGCAAACGAACCACCCTCACGCCAAACCGGCGCCCCGCCGGATTACGGCATTGGCTTACTTGCCGCTGGCTGCAGTCAAGTCGTAATCCTATGATACTTGCAGTTATGTCGCGAAGTCAACCATAAGGTACTTGGGGTAAATCACCAGGGGGCAACTGCAGTTTAAGCTTCAAAACCGCGGCGTCCCGTCCCGTCGGTACAGGATCGCGTACCGCCAGCGGTCCCTCAGCACCCTCCGCAGGAACTCGCGGGTCTCGCCAAAGGGAATCTGCTCCAAGGTGCCACGCTCCCCCGTCCAGCCGGGATCCACCAGCCACTGACGGACGTGGGTCTGCCCGCCGTTATACGCCGCAAGGGCCAGGATGAGGTCACCGTTGAAGTCGTGGAGGAGGTAGCCCAGGTACCAGGCGCCCACCCAGAGATTGTACTCCGGGCTGTAGAGCAGGCCGGGTTCGAAATCGGGAATCCTCAATTTTTCGCCCACCCACTGGCCTGTTTCAGGCATCACCTGCATCAGCCCCACGCGCCCGGCTCAACGCCATCGTGCGCCCCGGTGGGAGGTGGCCTTGGCCGCCCATTTGGACTCCACGCGGATTACCGCTGCCAGGAGCAGCGGGTCGAGCCCGTATTGAACCGACCGCTGCACCACGGTTTCGCGATAAGGCAACGGGTACAGCCGGTAGGCAGCCTGGCGACCCACGACCAGCCCCGCCAGAAACAAAAGGAGCACGGCCAGGAGTACCTTTCGCTTCCTTACCACCGCCAGGTCTATCACTATCAAGGTCATGTCCCTACCCGCTGCCAGAGCTTTTCCACCTGTGACCGCGTAGATGAAAGGCTTCCGCCGTTGTCAATTACCGCGTCCGCCTGGCGGACCTTTTCGTGGAGGGGAAGCTGGGCGGCAAGGCGTTGCCTGGCCCTGGCCTCGGAAAGGCGATCGCGTTCCATGAGCCTCTGCAATTGCGTCTG
>JAMDAP010000154.1:0-1776 GCA_023484675.1 Bacillota bacterium | reverse complement strand
AACGACCCAAACCTGCTGGCAGAGCTCACGGAGTCCCGTTTCGATCAGCAGGGGGACATCCAAAACCACCACGGGCAACCCGTCTCCTGCCGCCCGTTCCAGTTCCCCGGCAAGCCGCTCCCGGACCCGTGGATGCACGATGGCGTTGAGCCGGGCGCGTGCTTCACCGTCCCCGAAAACAAGGCCGGCCAGCTTTTTGCGGTCCAGTTCCCCCTCCGGGGTGAGGACACCCGGGCCGAAGGCCGCGACCACTTCCCGCAGGCCTGGGGTTCCCGGGGCGACCACTTCCCGCGCCAGCACGTCCGAATCGATCACCCGCGCCCCCAGCTCCCGCAGCATGGCTGTTACCGTGCTCTTTCCGCTGGCTATGCCACCCGTGAGGCCGATAACCTTCATCTTCCCCGCGTCCCCATCTGCTCCGCCCGTCTTCATTCAGTGCGTCTCCCCGCCCATTGGTTTATGTCACTTGCGGGTAAAGTGCCACTCGGTTACATTGTAGCGCTGACCGAAAGGGCCCGGATGAAAGCCCCTGAGGTTCGCGTCGTATAGGATAGTGCGGCGATCGGCGTACAAAAAGATGTAGGGCCCGTCAGTCGCTATGAGGGCAGCCGCCCGACCGACGAGGTTCTCCCGCTTCACCGGATCCGGCTCCAGACGGGCTTCCTCGATCAGGGCGTCCAGTTCGTCATTGGCGTAGCCGGTAAAATTCAAGGCCCCCGCTGAATGGAAAAGGGAGTGGAAGTCGGGGTCCGGACCAATGCTCCACCCCATCAAGACTGCATCGAAGGCCCCGGGTTCCTCCCGGCCCAGCCCGACACGGCGGAGCAGTTCCTCCTGGGGCAGGGCGACCAGGTTAACCGTAACACCGACTTCGGCAAGCTGCCGCTTCAAAGCCTGAATGGACCGCTCCCGCGGGGGATCGTCGTTACGGTAGAGGATTTGCATCTGCCGCTCCTGCCAGCCTGTCGCCGCCAAGAGCTGCTGCGCCTCCGCCGGGAAGAGCACTGGGGAGGAGATCACGTACCGGTCCGTGGGCAGGGCAGGTCCGTGGACAACCGTTTCGGAAAGGTGGGCCTCCCGGATCAAGCGCCCGGGATCTACGGCCAGGCGCAAGGCCTTGCGAACCCTTTCGCCGGCATACGGGCTGCCCGGGCGAACATTGAGCCCCAGGAAATAATACCCAGCGTCCTCGAACTGTTTCACCGCCAGTCGCCCTGACCGCAGAAGCCTCACAAGGCCGTCGGCGGACGAACCGGCGTTGGACGAAACCTCCAGAAGGTCGATCTTGCCAGCGTCCAGGTCCCGCAGCGCTTGCCCCTCGTCGGGGACTATGCGGAAGACGTAGCTGTCCAGGAGCGGACCGCGCCCGGGCTCCGGGACCCCATCCTGGGGCGCCGGGGTGGGCGCCGGCCGGTGGGCGGCCAGTCTAAGCTCCCGCCCGGGGATCCACTCCACCAGGCGGAAGGGTCCTGCCCCGATGCGCCCGGAGGGCTCGTGGGCTGGCAGGAGAGGCACGGCGGCGTCACAAGGGAAGAACATATCAACCCGTTGCAGGTCGAAGACGACCGTCCGGTCGTCCACTTTGTGGGTGGTGCGGTTTACCCAATAGGGCCGCCAGGGACTCCCGTACTGCTCATCCTGGACCAGCCGAACGGTGAACAGGACGTCGTCGGACGTAACCGGCAACCCGTCATGCCAGGTCAGGCCAGGCTGCAGGGTAAACACCCACCGGCGGCCATCCTCCGTTTGCCAGGTGCCCAGATCGGGCCGGGGCAC
>JAMDAP010000208.1 GCA_023484675.1 Bacillota bacterium | reverse complement strand
AGGAGACGACCGCTTCCGCACCAGCCTCCGCCTCAGCCCCGGACGCGGTGTGTGGCGTGGTGCCTCCGTCCAGCCAGGCAAGGAGGCGGGCCCGCCAGGGCTCTGCACGCACGGCCTTAACCTGTTTCAGCGCCGCCAGCCCTTCCTCCAGGAGCCGTCCCTGGGGCCCAGCCCCGACGCCAACACCCCACTGCGGCAGCAGGGTCTTCCAGACGCCCAGCCCGTCCAGCAGCGCAAAGGCCGTCCAGGCTGTGCCCTCGCGGGCGGTGAGGCGGACCTCCTGGGCGATGCGGCGCGGCGTGACAGTATCCAGTGCCCCCCCATGCATCGCCTGTTCGGCCAGGGCACGGGTGCCGGGCTCCAGGCGGAAGCCCAGGCGGGCTGCGGTGCGGGCTGCCCGCATCAGGCGTGTGGGGTCGTCGCAAAAGCTCCCGTCATGAAGGACGCGTACCAGTCCCCGGGACAGGTCGGGGAGAGCCTCGGGCACAGCCAGAAGGTCCCGTGGCCACACCTGTACCGGCGTTGGCTCCGCGACGGCGGCCAGAAAGGCCAGCGGCCAGGCCATGGCGTTGATGGTGAAGTCACGCCGGGCCAGGTCCTCTTCCCACGTCCCAGGCTCAACCCGGGGGAGGGCGCCGGGCCTTGGATAGAACTCGCGGCGGCGCATGGCCAGATCCAGGCGGATAGCTTCACCGTGCAGTCGCAGAGAGGCGGTGCCGAAGGCCGCGTGGCCCTCCATGATACCGCCCAGCGACCGCCCGAGCAGCTCAGCCAGGGCGGAGACGTCGGCGGGTCTGCCGCCCACGGCGACGTCAATATCAGTCGGGGCATGTCCCAGCAACAGGTCGCGCACGGCGCCTCCCACCAGCGCAGCCTCCAGCCCCAGGGGCGCGGCGTGATGGGCCACCTGGCGGAGAAGCCGGACGATGGGCTCGGGCATCGCAGCCGCAGCGGCGAGGGGCACAACCGCCACTCCTTTCCGGAGGTGGAAACCACTTGCTCATTATAGCATAGGGCCTTGGCGCTCTTGGCCGCTCCCAGGGCAAAACGGCCCGCCGCTGCAGCGCAGTGGCGGGCTCGTGGTCATGGGGGCAGGCCGGGCAACTCAGGCAACTCCGACCTGGGCCGACAGTCGGGACGGCAACACGTCCAGGGCCACCAGATCCTCATAGGTTTCCCGCCGCACCACCAGGTCGGCACGCCCGCCTCGGACGAAGATGGCGGCGGGTCTTCCGAGGCGGTTGTAGTTCGAGGCCATGGAGTGATTGTAGGCGCCGGTGGTGGTCACGGCCAGAAGGTCGCCGGGCTGCGGCTCGGAGAGGGCGATCTCCTGGATCAGCATGTCGCCTGACTCGCAGCACTTGCCGGCGACCGCCACGGTGCAGTTGGGCTGCTGCCCCATGCGATTGGCCACGCAGGCCTCATATTGCGCGCCGTAGAGGGCGGGACGCGGGTTGTCGCCCATGCCGCCGTCCACCGCCAGGTAGGTGCGGATGCCGGGAATGTCCTTGATCGACCCCACGGTGTAAAGGGTGGTGCCGGCCTCGGCAACGATGGAGCGCCCCGGCTCCACGTAGAGCGTGGGCAAGGGGTAGTCCGCTTCGCCGGCGGCTGCGACCATCGCCGCCGCCAGGTGGCGCGTGAAGTCACCGATGGTGGGCGGGTCGTCCTGCTCGGTATAGTGGACGCCCAGGCCGCCGCCCAGATCCAGCTCGGACAGGGTGAGGCCGGTCTCCCGGCGCACCTCGGCCAAAAAGCGCATCATCACCTGGGCCGAATCGGCGAAGGGCTCCGGGTCAAAGACCTGGGAGCCGATGTGGCTGTGCAGCCCGACCAACTCCAGGTGGCGCCGCCGCAGCGTTTCGCGGACGGCAGCCAGGGCCTGGCCGTTCTCCAGCACCAGGCCGAACTTGGAGTCCACCTGGCCGGTGCGGATGTAGTCGTGGGTATGGGCGTCGATGCCCGGCGTCACCCGCAACAGCACGCGAGCTCGGGTGCGTCGCCGCGCCGCCGCCTCTTCCAGCAGATCCAGTTCGTAGAGGTTATCCGCCACGAACCGACCGACCCCGGCTTCCAGTGCGAACTGCACTTCCTCCGGGGTCTTGTTGTTGCCGTGAAAGAGGATGCGCTCGGCAGGGAAGCCGCCGCGCAGGGCAGTGTAGATCTCGCCGCCGGAGACGGCATCCATGTCCGTCCCCTCCTCCGACGCCAGGGCAGCCATGGCGGTGGTCAGGAAGGCCTTGGCGGCGTAGGCCACGCGGGCCGGTCCCGGGTAGTGCTCGGCAAAGCCCTGCCGGTATTGCCGGAGGTTGGAGCGGATCAGGTCTTCGTCAAAAACGTAGAGCGGGGTGCCAAACTCCCGCGCCAGGTCAACGCTGTCGCAGCCGCCGATCTCCAGATGACCGCGCGCGTTTACCCGAGAGGTGCCGAAAAAACGCACCGATAACTCCTCCTCTATTCGTGTCGGGTTAGAACCGCGCTTCTTCTGGAAAAAACAAAAGCCCAGGGAGGGTACTCCAAAGGCGCGTAGGCTGCAGCCTCCCCTCTTCCCCCGATATGAGATAGCGCTCCACAAGCAGGTAGGGTACCCTGCCCGTGACAGTCCAGCACCTGTTTGATGCTGACCCAGCCCGCCCGCCGGTGGCCTGCGGAGGGACTTCGGCGGTGATGCCTTTCCCACCGGTTCATAGCGGCTCCCGCTCCCCGGTGCTACTCTTCATCTCCCGCGCCTCTACCTCACCTCGAAGTCGAGAGATGAGGTATTTATGAAATTATGGCGTCATCATACCAAAGCGCCTGCGCCCGTGTCAATGCTGATCAGGCCCGCCGGCCCTGGATCATTTCGGTTCAACCCGGCCGGACCCCTGGGGTCCGCAGCGGCCCGGCCCGCACGGCGGCTTGAGGTTGTGGTAGCGCAGCACTTCCTCCAGGGCGCGGCGGGTCAGGGGTGCCCCCTTGTCCAGGCCGTCCGGCCCCTTGCCCAGGTCGCCGATGCCCACCACCACGGGTACCGGCAGTTCGGCCAGGACCTCCACGGTGTCGCCCACCAGGAGTTGATGCCTGGGTCTGGGAGTGCCCCGCTTGTTCACCGGATGCGGCACCACGTTGCCACTGGCAGCGACAGAACGGTCGACCGTAATGCCACCGGCGCCCTGGGTGTTGGCCGCCACCGCCACCACGCCCAAGATGGCGATGGCAGGGTCGCAGAAGAGCTCCAGCAAGGCCTCCTCTCCCGGGCCCAGGCCGGGCCGGCCGCGGTCATCCACCATCAGCACTACCGGGTCGTATGGGGCCTGTTGGCACAATGCCGACAGGGCTGCCCCAGACAGACGAGTCGGATTGCCGGCGGAGCGGGAGACGGTTCGAAGCCCCAGGTGTGCGGCCGCCAGCTCCACCGCCTGGCGCGCCACCGCGTCACCATCGGTGACCACGATCACCCGGACCGGGCGTTCATCCAACTTTGCCCAGCCTCCTCTTCCCCGGGGATGCAACAAGGGGAGGGCAACCCTCCCCTTGTTGCTGGACTCCGGCCACCTACTGACCGTCGACCTTAAATGCGATCTTGACGTTGGCCTTGTACTCCACCAGGTTGCCGTCATGTACATTGGCGGTCCAGTTGGTGACCTCGACACCGCTGATGCCGTGTACCGTCTTGGCAGCTTCCTGGACGGCGTTGCTGGCCGCTTCCTGCCAACTGTTCTTGGACTCACCGACCAACTCCAGAACCTTGACCACTGGCATATTCTCGTCCCCCTTTCGGTTCGTGGTGAATGTGAATTGCTTCGCCGGCTCCCGGCTGCGAGGGCGCAGGCCAGATGGGCTCGCCCCGGAGCAGCAGGCGGGGGCCGGTGAAGACGCCATTGACGTAGATGCAGGTGCAGGTGGCCAGTTCTGGAATGACCTCAGGGTCGCGCATGTAAGCCCCCCCCTACCAAGTCTCTGCGCCCGCCGGTTCGGCTATGCGGCCAGACTGGACCAGGTAAGCGCCCTCAGGTACACGGCGCTCGGAACGCCCGGAGTGCCAATACCAAAACGCAGCAAGGGTCAGGGCTGCCAGAGTCATTACGGTCAGGGCCAGGCGAAGCGCGCTCGGGCGGAGGGGCGTGTCCATGGCATTCACCTCTGTTTCCGGGTTTTCTTAGTATGCGCTTGAGGTGTGGTCTCCAAGCAACGCCGGAGGAACGACAAAAAAAGGCAGGGTCGGTTGGCCCTGCCTTCAGACATAGAAGGAACAATGAGGTTACCTCACGGTGACCCCAGGTACTGGCGCAACTGGCCGAGGGCGCGGCGTTCCAGGCGGGAAATGTGCACCTGGGAGACACCCAGACGGCTGCTGACCTGGGTCTGACTGAGGTCGTGGAAGAAGCGTAGCCGCAGGATCTCCCGTTCGCGCGGGTCAAGGCGTTCCAGCGCCTGTCGAACCGCCAGGCGTTCGAACCAGGGAGGGTCTCCCTCCCCCTTCGGGTCGGCGGACAGGCTGTCGAGAAGAAAGACAGGGCTGCCGTCCTTCTGGTGGATCACCTCATGGATGGAGGCAGGGGGCGCAGCGCCGTCCATGGCCTCCACCAGGCGCTCCACCGGGACGGATAAGGCCCCGGCCACCTCGGCCACGGTGGGGTCACGGCCGAGGCTCTTGGCCAGCTCTTCCTGCTTGCGGCGCCCCTCCCAGGCCAGGTGCTTCAGGTCCCGGCTGACCTTGATGGAGCCGGAGTCGCGCAGGTGGCGGCGGATCTCACCGATGATCAAGGGCACGGCGTAGGTGGAAAACTGCAGCCCCAGGGACAGGTCGAAGCGGTCCACGGCCTTCAGCAAGCCCAGGCAGCCAATCTGGAACAGGTCCTCCGGTTCTTGCCCGCTGCTCAAGAATCGTCCGGCGATGCTCCGCACCAGGCGAAGATTGGCCTCCACCACCTGGTCCCGGGCGTTTTGGTCGCCGGCCTGGGCCCGAGCCAGCAGCTCGGCCAGGGGCACGGTCTCATTCCGCAACCGAGCGGGAGGGGTGAGATGGGCTTCCCCCATGGATCAGTCGCCCTGCTTGGCAGGGCTCTCCTCCACCGCAGCCCCGGTCCGCCGGCCCGGCTGGCAGCGTTTCTTCATGGTGACGGCGGTGCCGTGTCCGGGACGCGACTCCACGGACAGCTCGTCCATAAAGGATTCCATGAAGACGAAGCCCAGGCCCATGCGCTCCGGGTCGGTGGAAAACGAGGGCTGCCGGGCCTGAGCGACGTCGGCGATGCCCCGCCCCTGGTCGCGCACCGTGATCACCAGCTCGGCATCGTCATGGGCGGCGCTGATGAGGACGTTGTCGGGGGCGTCCGGGTAGGCGTGGACCACCGAGTTGGTCACGGCCTCGGACACCGCCACCTTGATCTCATCCAGCTCCGCCAGGCTGAAGTCCATCTGGCTGGCAAAGCTGCCCAGGGCCAGGCGCGCCACCCCGACGTTCTCGGGCACGGCCAGGATCTCAAGCTGCATGGTGTTTCGAACCTCCACCCGTCACCCTCCTCAGGACGCCGTCAGGGCTGCGCTCTCCGTCTCATAATGGGCGATGATACGCAGGAGGCCGGACAGTTCCAAGATCGGGCGCAAGGCGGGGCCGGCGCCGGCCAGCACCACGCGCCCCTGCTGCAGGCCCATGCGCCGGTACCTGCCCAGAATGGCTCCCAGCCCGGAACTGTCGATGAAGCTCACCTGGCTCAGGTTCAGCAGCAGCGTTCGCGCGCCCGTCTGGTCTAGCGCCTTCTCCACCTCCCGGCGAAATTCCTCCGCCGCCACCAGGTCAAGCTCTCCCCGCAGGCGCACCACCAGGGTCCGTCCGGTCAGATGATGTTCCGATGGCCACGGTGTTCCTCCCCCTCGACAAGACCTTATCGTCCTCAGGGGTTCGACCCAGAGCCTGGGAATTCCTGCCAGGGAGAAGCGGTGAAAAACCCCGCCGGCCAGGGGCGGGCGGGGTCGTGGTCGTCCAGGCGCTGATGGAGAGCGGCCCGTGGCCCGCGACCGACCGGGTCACATCCGGATCAGCCGGCTGAAAGTCATCCACAGGGTGCGGAAGAGCGTTGCCCGCGGCACCGCTTCGGCGGCCACCAGGGTCGTCCTGGTCAGCTCCTTGCCCTCCAGGGTCACGATCATTTCGCCAATGGCAGCCCCCTTCTCCAGAGGAGCGGCCACGCTCTGGGGCAGGGCCACCTGGGTCTTGACCTTCTTCTCCTGACCCTTGCGCACGGCCACGCCGAAGTCGCTGGGCACGGTAGCCGTCACCCGCTCCTTGGTGCCCCGCACGACGCGCACCGGCTCGCCGACAGGCGCTCCGGCCCTGGCCAGGGGCACCGAGGCGTAGG
>JAMDAP010000166.1 GCA_023484675.1 Bacillota bacterium | reverse complement strand
CCACATAGACCCGAGAGGGCGAGTTGACCATGATCTCGGAGACCTCCGGGTCCTCCAGCAGGCGCTGGAGCGGGCCGTAGCCCAGGATCTCATGGAAGAGGGCCTCACAGACGGCCTCGCGCTCCAAGGGCGGAACGGCCTCTTCCTCCCGCAGCATCTCCATGATCTTCTGCTTGATCTCAAAGGCCTTGTCCCCGGAACCTTCGGCGCCCTGCAGCAGGTTGCTGTCCAGCTCATTGACCAGCCGCAGTTGGATCTTGTTCTTGATGGCCCGGTGCTGGTCTTCCTTGGCCTGCTTGGCTGCCTCGGCCGGGGACACCGGCTTGTGGGCCGCAGCCGATTGTCCAGAGGCGGAGCCAGGCCGGTTGACCGCGGTGTTGGCCGCGGTGGTTCCCGACCGGCCGGGGCTTTCGGGACCAAACCCGCCTCGGGTCGAGGGGGCTGCCTCCGGCTTGCTCTGCAGTCGCTGGTAGAGTCCTGACATCGGTCAATCCTCTCCTTACCCGTGCAGCAGGCTGAACAGGCCCTTGCGGCCCTTCCGGGCCACGGTCTCCTCCTCCGCGGCCGCGGCGGCAGAGGGCGCAGCTGCCGCAGGCGGCTCCGCTAGATCCCGAGCCATCTGGTGAACCGTGTCCGCCAGAGGCGTCTTGGCCTTGCGCAGGACGAAGGGCTGACCGGAGTTGGCGGCCCAGGTGGCGGTCTGGCCATCGGAGGGTACGAAGTAGGAGATGCCGTAATCCAGGCCGCGGGTGATGTCGTCGTGGCTCAGGCCCATGGTGCCGTCGGCCCGGTTGAGCACCAGCCTGACCTTGGTCTGCGGGTACTCCAGCCGGGTCAGCAGAATGTCCAGGCACTTGGCGGTGTTGTGCAGGGTGGGGATGTCCGGGGTCGTCACCACATAGACCAGGTCCGACCGGTCCAGGGCGGTGAGCACGCCATCCCGGAAGCTGGTGGCAGTGTCCACCACCACGTAGGCGTAGGTCTGCTTCAAGAGGCCCAGGATCTCGCCCACATAGTTGCGGTCCTTGGCCCCCCGCGCCTCGCCGTCCACCTCCGCCGCCTGCTCCGGGCTGGGCGGGCTGGCCAGCACGGAGACCAGGCCGTTGCTGGACGGGACCATGACGCGCTCCACCAGCTCGGCCTTGAGCGGTCCATCCACGCGGCACAGGTCGACGATGCTGGTGTTGGGCTTGAGGCCGAACATGGTGGCCATGACGCCGAACTCCAGATCCAGGTCGACCAGCGCCACCTGCGCCCTGGTTTTGACCGCCAGGGCCACAGCCAGATTGGCTGCCAGGGTGGTCTTGCCAACGCCGCCCTTGGTCGAAAAGAAGGAGATGACCTTGCCGGACTTGCCGGCGGCCGCTGTCGAGGCACGGGTATAGAGAGCGTTCAGTTCGCCGGTGCGGCAGGCGTTCTTGATGGCGGTCACCAGCTCGTCCACGGTGAAGGGCTTGGCCAGAAAGTCCCGAGCCCCGGACTGCATGCCGCGCCGCAGGTAGTCGGCGTCACCCTGGACCGAGATGATGATGACGTTGGTGCTGACGTCGCGGAGGATGGCCCGGGTGGCGGCAAGGCCGTCCATCTTGGGCATGTTGATATCCATCAAGATGACGTGGGGCCGCAGCTCTGTGGCCTTGGCCACGGCCTCCTCGCCGTCTTCAGCCTCGCCGACGACGGCGATGCCCTCCTCAAACTCCAGCATGGTGCGAACGCTGTCGCGCAGCTGCTTGCTGTCATCCACGATGAGTACCGAGATGCGCTCTCCCATGACCTGTCCTCCTAGCCTCACTGCTTGCCCGTGGCCTGGACGCCGAACACGGCGATCTCGTCCACCTGCACGGTGCCGGCGTTGCGTTCATCCTGGTTGACCGGCCGCAGCAAGTACCGCAGCATCGATTTCTGCTCCGCAGTGGTGATCATCAAAGCCTGTTGCGGCGACACCGCCAGGGTCAACGTGGGCACCACTCGGGCCTCGCCGTTCGGCGTGGCCTCCATGGACTGGGCCACGGCCAGGATGGGCAGGCCCTCCAGGATCAGCCGCGACTGTGCCAGCCCATTGACGTTGAAGACGGCCACGATGTCGATGAGGTCCCCGGGTTCGGGGAAGCCCCCCACCGCCTGCTGCTCACCGGCGCTGACGGTCAGGGCCCGCATACCGGCCGGGATGTGGTAGGCCAGGCCCACCTTGGCTTCCTTGGTGGCCAGCTTGGTCGTCAGGACGGCTTCATCCTGGGCCAGGGGCACCGTTGTAGCCTTGCCAACCGCAGCCGGCACCGAGGTGATCTCGTTGCGGCCTACCAGGGACTTGGGGAAGGCCTTGGTGGTCAGCATTTCGGCAGTCAAGACGGTCTTGGCCGGCACCGGTTTGGCCGCCACCACCACCGGCACCGTTTCCACCTGGGCCTGCGCCGGCTGCGCCTGCTGCAGAAAGACGTAGACGCCGGCGGTGGCGATGAGCCCGACGAACACCGGCAGGAAGAGAACCTTGAAGATGCGTCCCTTGTTCAACGCGGTAGCCTCCTGGGTAATGCCCGGCAATGCCTACTGGGTCAGCTTGACCACGGTTATCCCGTAGCCGGGGTCGGAGTAAAGCTCGCCCGATGCCACGTAGCGGACGAAGCGGCCCTTGATGCTGTCGCTTCCCCCTTCGCCGAAGCCTTCGATGTAGAAGGCGGCGAAACCCACCACTTGAACCTGATCGCGCCCGTTGGGGAAGTCGTCCACGATGGGGATGATGACCAGCCGGTAGGTGTCCTGAGGCAGGTCGGGGTAGCCGTCGCCGTTCAGGTCCTCGACGTCGTCTTCAATCCCGTTGCCGTCCTCATCCTCGGAGCAACTGTCCAAAATCCAGCGGACCGCGTCCCGGGTGGCACCGGCCTTGTCGCCGGTCTCCGTCCAGAGCTGGTCGCCGACGTGCACCTCGTGGTCCCAGCCGTACTTGAGGTTGTTCTCGTAGTTGGAGGAACCGCGGCCCCCTAGGGCCAGGGCGAAGAAGTTGCCCGGGGTGCTGGGGTGATCACCTTTCAGGGTGTAGCTGACCCCCGCCGCGAACTGGGCGGCAGGGACGGCAAGAGGCGCAATGCTCTGAGCCGTCTTGGTGGTTCCCACCTTGGCCGTGGCGATGGCGCCCTGCTGCGTGCTGGCAAAGCCGAGGATGCGGGCGAAACCGAGGCTCACGTCCTTGCCGGTCGCCACCTGAATGGTGCTGCGGTCCAGGGAGATATCCACCCGAGTGAGCGCAGGGTCCATATTGTTGCGGGCGGCAATATCCCTGGCCACCGTCTCCGCCTTGCTCGGGTTGCCGGGAAGGAACTGGGCTCCGGCCAGAGCGGCGGCATCTGCCGCGGTTTGGGTCTTGGCCCGGGCGGCGTAGATTGCTCCGCCATCCAGGGTGATGGCGGCAAAGCCCATCAGGGCCACCATGCTGGCCGCCACCAGCACCAGGGCGTCGCCACTTTGATCCGAAAGCAGCGCGCGAACGCGATTCCACATGGCGGGGCCTCCCTATTCCATCCTCATGGTGACCTGCTGCGTAAAGGTTCGCAGCGATCCCACGAGGTTCTGAATGAGCGGGGTTAGATAATTGAAATCATAGGTCACGGTTACCATCACGTTATCGCCCTGCCGTCGGGTGGACGGCGTGACACTGACGTTGAGTCGTGACACGTCCAGGGTGGGGGCGGAGTCCTTCACGTGCTGGGTGATCTGGGCGTCCGTGGCCCCGGTTACGGCCAGGCGGGCCCCCTCCCGGGTGGCATTCTGCAGAGTCAGGTTGGCGCTGTAGGCGCGGCCGAACTCCATGATGCCGAGGACCAACAGCAGCAGGATAGGAACCACCAGGGCGAACTCCACCAGCGACTGTCCCTTTTCATCCCGGCCCAGGCGTTCCCACATGCCAGTCACCTCTTGCTTGGAGCTAAGAAGGAGGCCGAGAAGAGCTCTCCCCGGCCTCCCACCCGCTTCTCTGACCGGCCGCCTTACATCGTGGCGGCGATGTTCGTGAACATGTCCCTGAGCTTCGGTCCAAGCAGCGTCAGGCCGGCGATGGCCACCACGGCCACCAGCGCGATGATCAGACCGTATTCCACCATGCCCTGCCCGTTCTCGTCCTGCCACAGGTTCTTCAGCATTTCCACTTTCTGTAGCCTCCTTCAAAATGGTGCCGGACTCGCCGGCTGATTGCCGGCTCGCCGCCGGCGTAGTCGGAACGAAGACGCGAACTAGAAGGTAATGCTCGCCATCAGATCGCTGACCCGCGGCCCCAGGCTTCTTAGCCCGACCATCGCCACCATCGCCACGAAGACGATGGTGAAGAGGTACTCGACCAGGGCCTGACCGGCGTCAGCCGGAACCCAATCGCTCGGCTCGGTTCTGGCCCTTGGCTCCGCCGCCGCCAGCAGTTCCATTGCGGCCGGCGATGAGATGCCGCGGACCAATGCCCAGCCTGGGACCGGACCCACGATCCTCACCCCCCTGCGACAAGAAAGCTCTCTGCAGATCGCCTGCAGAGAGCTTTTAGCCCTCACGGGTGGGGACGCCTGTCCCATTCGCCACCCCTTCGGCAACCTGGCAATCGTGGCCTTGCGGCTGTAGACCCAGGGCTTTGCGCCCGCCGCTTTCGCGGCGTTAGCCTTTATCGCGTTGTGCGATAGCCTGTTTGGTTGTTACATCGGCCCAAGGCCGACCTCGTGGCTTCATTCTACCGGGGCCTGGCGTCCTTTTCCATAGGACTCAGGTCCTATCTTTCGACAGGATCCGCCGGTTTAAGGGGGTAGGCCGGCAAATCCGTCCGGCCCTCAGGCGGATTTTCTGGGACGGCCTCAAGCCTGGCGGCCCAGGGGCCGGACCTTGACCCAGCCCTGACGGATGGCGTACAGTGCCGCCTGGGTGCGGTCGCTGACGTTCAGCTTGGTGAAAATGGCAGTAACGTGGTTCTTACAGGTCTTCTCGCTGATGACCAGCTTCTCCGAGATCTCTTTGTTATTGTAGCCCTGGGCGATCATGGCCAGGACCTCCATCTCCCGGCTGGTCAGGCCCTCCTGGACACCGGCCTGGAAGGCCAGGGATCCGGCCAGGCTGGGGTCGACATAGGCGATGCCCTGGTGCGCCCGGCGGATGGCCTGCACCAGGACGGGCGGGTCCACGTCCTTCAGGCAGTAACCGGTGACGCCGGCCCGCATGGCCTCCAGCAGGTATTCGCGGTCGTCGTGGATGGTCAGGACGACGATGCCCGGGGCCGCCGGCGATTCCCGTATCCGGCGTGCCGCCTCCAAGCCATTCACCACCGGCATGGTGAGATCCAGCATGACCACGTCGGGATGCAGCTCAGCAGCCAGGCGCACGGCCTCCTCGCCGTTGCTCGCCTCGCCGATGATGTCGACGTCGCTCTCAAAGGAGAGGACATGCCGCAGACCTTGCCGGACAATGGCGTGGTCGTCCGCAATCAGCACGCGAATCATCTAAACCAGCTCATCCTCCGGGTAGGGAATGTGGAAGGACACGCGGGTGCCCATCTTGGGCGCCGTGTCGATCTGGACCCGGCCCTGCAAAAGCTCCGCCCGCTCCCGCATACTGATCAGGCCGAACCGGTTGGAGCCCTCGGAGCGGGCCTCGCTCAGGGCGAAGCCGACGCCGTCGTCCTTGACCACCAGCCGGATGGCCGCATCGGAAAACTCCAACACCACCCAGGCGTGCTCGGCCTGGGCGTGTTTCCAAACATTATTCAGGGCCTCCTGGACCAGGCGGAACACCGCCACCTCAAAGGCCTGGGTGAAGCGGCGCGCCTGACCCGCCACCACCAATTCGGGGAGGATGCCGGAGCGCTCCTGATAGTCTTTGAGGTAGCTGCGCAGGGCCGGCACGAGGCCAAGGTCATCCAGGGCCATCGGCCGCAGGTCAAAGATGACCTTGCGCACATCCTGCAGGCTGACCCGCACCAGGTCCTTGAGCTGGTGCAGTTCGTCCCGCAAACGCTGCAGATCCTGGTCGACCAGGCGCTGACAGACGTCGATGCGCAACACCACGTTGGCCAGAAGCTGAGCCGGGCCGTCGTGAATCTCGCGGGCCACGCGCCGGCGTTCCTCTTCCTGGGCCTTGATCACGGCCAGGCCAAGGTCGCGGCGCTGCTTAATGTTCTCTACATGGACCGACAGGTTTCTCAGGCTCCCGGTGAGAACGCCCATGGCTGAGGCCACGTTCCCGGCAAGGGTATCAGCCCGGTGGGCCATGATCTCCAGGGCCTTGAGGCGGCGCTCCAGATCGTCGCGGTGGGCGCGCAGGGCCACTTCCGCCGCCCGAGCGGCAGACAGAGCCACCTGGACCTCCCGGGCCCGGTCGTAG
>JAMDAP010000060.1 GCA_023484675.1 Bacillota bacterium | reverse complement strand
CCGCCAGTTGGTCCAAAGGTCTTTTCGTATCCGGTCTTTTCGCCGTGAATGTTGTTGATTCTCGCGAACCAAATGCCGCCACAGTGGTGGACGTGGAGGACTCGGACGTTATCGTTAAGGTTCCTCGCGGCACCCTGGAAGACCCCCTGGCCACGGAGCAGGTGCGCGTACCTATTGCGGACGTTGAGAAACTTGCGAGGCCTACATGGGTCACGCAGGAAGGCCAGCCCAACCAGATGCCCAAGTACCAAGCCCTAACGCCAGAGGAAGAAACGCGCATCCGGAGCAAGGTGCAAGACGCTGAACGGGTCGCCGCACAGTTGGGCGTGAAATTGGTCTGGGACTCCAAGGATGTTAGCGACACAGCCCTCGCCCATCAGGACTGGGCCCGAGGCAAGCAGGAGATTCACCTCAGCAAGGACTTCCAGGGCGGCCAAAGATTGTCCTTGCGCGATCTTGACCCAGAGCAAGGCACTACTCTCGATTATCTCCTCTTCCACGAACTGGGCCATGCCGTGGACCACATGTACGGCAGGAAGTGGCGAACCGGGGCACCGACGATCACAGGTATTTTGGGTGTCTCTCACCGTGATCCACGGAGACCCGCCATTGAGAAAGAGGCAAAGGCCCTCATCTCCCATCTGTATGCCCCGTTCCGAGACCTGAACTGGGAGATGTACGCCTCACAGCCGAATGAGATCATTGCCGACGCCGTCGCCCTCTACTTGTCGGACCCCCAGGCCCTTCGCGAGGTTGCACCGACAATCGCCGGACAACTTGACGAACTGTTCGCCGAGCACGTCACGCCTGCTACTGGGGTGGCGGCTGGCGGCGCTATCACGCCAGAACCCGTTGCACCGCCTGCGCCCGTCAGGGCGGAGGCACCCGGTCCCTCTCCCGCTGTGCCCGTCACCACCAAACCCGGCGGCAAGCCCGACGTCGCCTGGACCCGCAACCTGAAGGCCGGTGACCCGGTGCGGGTCAAGGGCCGGGACGGCAGGTTCACCGTCGTCGATGCTACCAAGGACCCGTCGCTCGTCAGCCTCAAGTCCGAGAGCGGCGCCGAGCTGAAAGTGGGCCGGGCCGCCTTGGAGCCTGCGGCCGCCGCCCCTGCCCCTGCCCCGGTGGCCACCCAGGCACCTACCACAACCGCACAACCAGAATCGCCCAAGGTCGAAAAGGCGCCTGCCGCCGCCCCGCCTGCGGAGTCTGCCCAGCCGGCCCCTGCGGAAACGTCGGCGTCCGCCGCCGAGAAGCCGTCCTTCAAGGAAGGCGACCGCGTCACCTACACCGGGCGCAAGGGCGAGAAGCTGACCGGGACTGTCAGGTCTGTGGACAGCGACGGCGAGGCCTCGGTCGACGTAGACCAGGTCCGGACCGCTGGCGGGGTGCCCATCGGCCGGGTCGAGTACGTGCCAGTGTCACGTCTGTTGCCCGCCGACCAACCTCAGCAAGAGAGCGCCGCGTTCCCTGTTGAGACGAAGAACATCCCCCTTATCCGTTATCAGAAGGAAGAGGGGCCCGCGACTTTCTCAGATGTCCGTGGCGGCATTTGGTTCGCGAGAATCAACAACATTCACGGCGAAAAGACCGGATACGAAAAGACCTTTGGACCAACTGGCGGACAGTACGCAGTCAAAGAGACCTACACTCCCAAGAACCCGTTGCTCATCGTTGACACGGAATCCGCCGGAGCCGGTGATGCGGCAATTCGCCGCCTGAAGAGCGAAGCGTATCTGGACCGTATCCTGGACATGTGGGCTTCGGATAAACTCGGCGCTTTCCTCAAAGCGGAGTTCGGCGTGCCAGACGAGCAGGTGCAGGCGCTTCTCTCCCACCCCGACCGGATTCAGGCAATCCTGGACAGGGTGGGCACAGAGTTGGCGCGGCGAGCGGGGTATGACTCCATCATCCATACCACGCCGAACGGCGTCTATACCGAAGTCGTCAAACTGGAGAAGCCGTCCACGGGGGCCACCACGACCGCCGTCACTGCCGCGGTGCCCGTCCAGCCTGAGCCCAAGCCGGAGACCCCTGCCGCCACGGGCATCCAGGTGCGCGAGAACAAGGAGAAGGACGGTGTCGAGATCAAGTTCCCCGGCCGCCCGTCGGATGCCACGATCCTGAAGCTCAGGGAGCAGGGTTTCCGCTGGCACAAGATCCAGAAGCTCTGGTACGCCCAGCGCACACCCGAGCGCCTGGCCTTCGCCCGTTCCCTGGCCGGCGGAGAGGCCCAGCCCGCCGCCCCCGAGAAGAAGGAGCCCCAGCCGCCCGCCACGAATACCCAGCCCAAAAAGCGTATACTGGAGACGGGGGGGAGTGAGGATGGCGGAGCAACTGGACCGGTACGGCCGGATGGCCGAGGAGCACTGGAAGAAGCACCGGCCCAAGATGTATCTCGCCCTGAAGCGGGAGGGCAGGCTGCAGCAGGCCCTGTACGCCGCGCAGGAGAGGACCAAGGCGGCAATCGACGACCTGCTGGAGAAGGGCCTGGACTATCACCAGGCGTGGGAAATGGTCCGGGAGGACTGGCTACTGCTGCCGGACGAGGAGAGCAGGCCGAGCCTCGCCACGAATCCCGGAACCTGGACACCGCCCGAACCGTCGCCGGAAACTACATCATAACCGAGGCTGACCACCTGGGAGAGGGCGGGCCCAAGGCAAAGGTCCGCCAGAACCTGGACGTCATTCGCCTGGTCAAAAAGCTCGAGCAGGAGGGCCGCCTGGCGACCCCCGAAGAACAGGCCGTGCTCGTCAAGTACGTGGGCTGGGGTGCTTTCCCCCAGCTTTTTGCTTACTACGGGGCCGGCTACAACGAATGGGCCGCGGAGCGCAAGGAGTTGCAGGAACTCCTAACGGAGAAAGAGTTGGAAGCGGCCCGGGCCTCGACTACGAACGCCCACTACACCTCCCGGCAGGTTATCGACGCCATCTACCAGGGCATCCGCCGCCTCGGCTTTGACGGGGGACGGGTGCTCGAACCGTCTATGGGGAGCGGCAACTTCTTCGGCCTGATGCCCACCGACATGGCCGCCCACGCCAAACTGACCGGCGTAGAGCTGGACAACATCACCGGGGCCATCGCCAAGCAGCTCTATCCCCGGGCCGACATCCGGGTGATGGGCTTTGAGGAAACCACGCTGCCCGACAACTTCTACGATCTCGCCGTCTCCAACGTGCCCTTTGGCAACTACAAGCTGCACGATCCGAAATACACGAAGTACAACCTCTGGATTCACGACTACTTCTTCGCCAAGGCCATGGACAAGGTGCGACCGGGCGGTATCGTCGCCTTCATCACCAGCACGGGCACCATGAACACGCCTCACAGCAAGACCATCCGCAAGATGATGGCGGACCAGGCCGACCTGCTGCTGGCCGTGCGCCTCCCCGGCGAGGCCTTCAAGGAGAACGCCGGCACCGAGGTCACCACCGATATCCTTTTCCTGCAGAAGCGGGAGCCGGGCACCAAGCCCAAGGGTGAAGCCTGGCTGGAGACGGCGGCGACGGGCATGACCAGCCCCTACAACGGTCAGCCCCTGATGGTCAACGAGTACTTTGCCCGCCACCCCGACCGGATGCTCGGGAAGCTGGTCGACGACAAGCTGCACCCGGGCCGGGCGGCTCTGGCAGCCGACGGCCGCGACATGCAAAAGGCCCTGGCGGAGGCCATGGCCGAGCTGCCCGAAGGCGCCTACGTCCGGCGGGCGACCCACAAGGTCACCGAGGAGCCCGAGGCCAAGGTCATGGTCCCGGCGCCCGACCACGTCAAGCAGGGCGCCTACGCCGTCAAGGAGGGCAAGGTCCTGCGCCGGGTTGGCGACATGATGGAGTCTGTCGAGATGGAGGCGGACACTGCCGACCGCATCAAAGGCATGATCCAGGTCCGGGACGCCGTGCGCGATCTATTCCGTGCCCAGTATGGCGAGGCCGACCAGGCCGCCGTTGGGGCCGCCCAGAAGCACCTCAACAAGACCTACGACACCTTCGTCAAGAAGAACGGCGCACTGCACAGCAAGGCAAATCGCAAGGCCTATGAGTCCGACCCGGACCTGCCCCTGCTGCTGGCCCTGGAGAACTGGGACTCCAAGACCAAGACGGCCACCAAGACCGACATCTTCACCAAGCGCACCCTCCAGCACCAGAAGCAGATCACCGCCGTCGAAACAGCGAAGGAGGCCCTCGTCGTCTCCCTGAACGAGCGCGGCCGTATCGACTGGGCACGGATGACCAGCCTGACCGGGAAACCCGCCGAGACGCTTCAGGATAATCTGAAGGGCCTTGTCTTCAAGAACCCCGAGGGCGACTGGGAGCCGGCCGACCAGTACCTGTCGGGCAACGTACGCCAGAAGCTGGCCGTCGCCAGGGCCGCTGCCGCCAACGATCCGGCCTTCCTGGATAACATCTCTGCTCTCGAGGCCGTCCAGCCCGAGGACCTTACCGAAGCTCAGATCGCCGTCAAGCTAGGCGCCGCCTGGATGCCCCCGGACTACGTTCAGGAGTTCCTGGCTTCGCTCCTTAACGTGAATTCCGGTGTCGTCTCCGTCCAGCACAACACCGGGGCGAGCGTCTGGACCGTCGAGACCACCGCTTACGCGCGCAACCAGGTGGTGGCTCAGCAGAAATGGGGCACCAGCGACCTCGATGCCATCGACCTGGTCGAGATGGCGCTCAACAATCGCATTCCAACCGTCCGCCGCACCGACCCCGACACCAAGAAAAGCTGGGTGGATCAGGAGGCGACCCTGGCCGCCCGGGCCAAACTCGACGAGATCAAGACGGAGTTCCAGACGTGGCTCTGGAAGGATGCCAACCGCAAGGCCTTCGCCGTCCGCAAGTACAACGATGAGTTCAACAGCATCCGTCCCCGCACGTTCGACGGCAGTCACCTGACGCTGCCGGGTATGGCCGCGCACATCACCCTTCGCCCCCACCAGAAGGACGCCATCTGGCGCGTCATCCAGACCGGCAACACCCTGCTGGGCCACGAGGTGGGTGCGGGCAAGACCTGGGAAATGGCGGGCGCCGCCATGGAGCTGCGGCGCCTGGGCCTCGCCAAGAAGCCCATGTTCGTCGTACCGAACCACCTCATCGAGCAGTGGCCGAAGGAGTTCCTGGAGCTGTACCCCGGGGCCAACATCCTGGCCGCCGGCAAGGACGACTTCAAGCCTGAGAAACGCCAGGAACTGATGTCCCGCATCGCCACCGGCGATTGGGACGCGGTGATCGTCCCGCACTCCTCCTTCGAGAAGATCCCGATGTCCGAGCAGGTCATCGAGGGCTTCTTCCAGGAACAGATCGCCGAACTGGAAGCCGCGATTCTCCAGGAAAGGTCCGGGCAGGCGCCTCAGTACGGACGTGGCCGCAAGAAGGACAGCCGCCTGGTCAAAGAGTTGGAGAAGTCCAAGAAACGCCTGGAAACCAAGATGAAGGACCGCCTGGACAAGCGGCGCAAGGACAAGACGGTCGACTTCGAGGAGCTGGGCGTCGACGCCCTGTTTGTCGACGAGGCCCACGAGTTCAAGAACCTCTGGTACGTCACGCGCATGACCCGGGTGGCCGGTCTGCCCAACTCCGAGGCCAACAAGACGTTCGACCTCTACATGAAAACCAGCTACCTGAACAAACTCACCGGCAGCCGCGGCGTGGTGTTTGCGACCGGCACCCCCATCAGCAACACCATGGCCGAAATGTTCCACATGATGCGCTACCTGATGCCGGACGCCATCAAGGCCTATGGTATCCACAACTTTGACGCCTGGGCGAACCTGTTCGGCGAGATTGTCCCGATCCTGGAACTGTCGCCCGAGGGTAAGGGGCTCCGCGTCAACAACCGATTCGCCAGGTTTGTAAACCTGCCGGAGCTGCTACGACTTTTCTTCGAGACCGCGGACATCAAGACTTTCGAGATGCTGGCTGAAACCGACCCGGAGTTGGCCGCCTCCCGCCCCGAGGCGGAGACGATCACAATTGCCTCCCCGGCGTCAGCTCCGCTCCAGCAGTTTATCGAAACCCTGGTGGCGCGCGCCGAGTTGATCTGGCGTGGCGGCATTGATGGCAAACAGGACAACATGTTGCTGGTGACGACGGACGGCCGGAAAGTTGCCCTCGACCTCCGGATGATCGACCCCGGCGCCCCTGACCTGCCCGACAGCAAGGTCAACCAGGTCGTCAACGGAGTGTTCAAGGAGTGGCAGGACGGCAAGAAGGACAGGTTGACGCAACTGATCTTCCTCGACCTCGCCAAACCCAAGAGCGCCAAGGGGAAGAAAAAGGAGGCCAAGACCGAAGAGGCCCAGGAAGAACTGGACATCGCCGACCTGTTGGAGGACCAGGACTACAACCCCGACTTCAACCCCTACGACGAAATGA
>JAMDAP010000113.1 GCA_023484675.1 Bacillota bacterium | reverse complement strand
GGGGCAGGAGCGGCTTCAGGAAAACCTCCAACCGGCCCCGAGCCTCTAGCAATTCTTTCTTGTCCATACCTCAAGTATGGCACAATTACCTATGGTTGGAAATAGACCTAACGGAGTAGTACTAGGCAAGAAGGCGCCGCCGGGGTGGTTCCCCGGCGGCGCTTTCCGTTGAATCACAAGGGGCTAATAGAACTGCGCCGTGAACTGCTCCCATTGGGCGCTGTTCAGATCGAGGTTCTGGTGGGCCAGGGGCTCCGGGTCGTAGCCCAGCAGCCCGTCGTCGAAGCTGGGGCGTTCAGTGTCCTCGTAGATCAGGCCCGTTACCAGGCCGTCGTGCTCCATCACCACGCCCAGGGCCTCCAGGCGGTCATGGATGTTGTGGCCCGTGGGCCGGCCCTCGGATCCTTCCGCCCGCAGTGCAGAGGCGTCGTCGGAGGGTGGGGCCTTCACGTTGGGTGCTTCGCCAACGGGGCTCTCGTTGCCGATAATGCCGTCGATCCCGTCCAGACCCAGCGGCTTCAGGTTCTGCTTGAAGTAGTCGTAGCCGTAGACCTTGTTGAAAGTGACACAGGGGGAGATGGCGTTGATTAGGGCAAAGCCCTTGTGGCGGATGCCCCGGGCGATCAGGTCGGCCAGGGTGTTGACGTCGCCGGAGAACCCCTGGGCCACGAAGCTGGCGCCGGACGTCAGGGCCAACTCCAGAGGGCGCACCGGCTCTTCCAGGGAGCCCTCGGGCGAGGTCTTGGAGCGGAAGCCCTTGCGGGAGGTGGGGGAGGTCTGGCCGGTGGTCAGGCCGTAGATGTTGTTGTCCATCACCACGTAGGTGATGTCCAGGTTGCGGCGGCAGGCATGGACGAAGTGGGCCACGCCGATGGCGTAGCCGTCGCCATCGCCACCGGAGGCGATGACGGTCAGCTTGCGGTTGGCCAGCTTGACGCCGGTGGCAATGGGCAGGGTTCGGCCGTGGATGCCGTGCAGGCCGTAGACGTTGACATAGGAGGACATCTTGCCGGAGCAGCCGATGCCCGAGATCACCGCCGTTTCGTCCGGGTGCAGGTGCAGGTTGGTGGCCGCCTTCTGGATCGCCGCCAGCACGCCAAAATCGCCGCAGCCGGCGCACCAGGTCGGGCGTTCCGCCTTATAGTCGGCGAGGGTGAATTCTGTACCCTTGACCATCAGTGCACCTCCTCATGGGATGAGAATCCGGCGATGGTCAACTCGCCCGGTCCGCCGGCCGCCAGAGGCGGCACGATCAGAGGCGGTACGGCCAGGGGCGGCATGGCCAGAAGCGCCTCGGCCCGAGCCACGATCTCGTGCACGGCAAAGGGGTTGCCGTCGAACTTGAGCAACGAGGACAGAGGCCAGTAGTCGCACTGCAGCCGGATGATGTTGGCGAGCTGGCCGGTGGCGTTGTGCTCGACCACCAGGACGCGTTCAGACTTCTGCAGCAGAGGCATCAGCTCGGCCCGGGGGAACGGCCAGATGAGCTGGAGTTGAACTTCTGCCACCCGGTGGCCACGTTCAGACAGCGCTGCTGCAGCTTCGGAGACGGCCCCGGTGGGAGAACCAAAGCCGATGATGAGCAGTTCCGGGTCATTGGCACCGCCCGCCCGAAGGGGTTCGGCGATATGTGCCGCCTTCAGTTTGCGCAGGCGCTTCATCATCTGGGTGGTACGGGTGGGCGGGTCTTCCGTGATGTGGGCCGTGACCGTATGCTCGTCGCCGGTAGCCACGTAGCGACCGCCGTGCTGGCCGGGGACGGAACGTGGCGAGATGCCGTCGTCCGTGACCGTGTACCGCGCGAATTCCTTACCGTCCATGGCCGCCAGCTCGTACTCACTGACCCGCTTGCCGCGCCGGATGGGCACCCGGTGCCGGTCCACCGGGTCGATGGACTGTTTGGAGAGGCCGAGGGCCAGGTCAATGGCCACAAACACCGGGCACTGCAGTTCCTCGGCCAGGTTGAAGGCCTCCATGGTCAGATAGAAGCAGTCGGAGACCGAGGCCGGAGCCAGCACCACCCGCGGGAACTCGCCGTGGGAGCCGTAGACCAGCATGTTGATGTCGGACTGTTCCAGCTTGGTGGGCAACCCGGTGCTGGGTCCGGCACGCTGCACGTCGACGACGACCGCCGGTGTTTCGGTCATGCCCGAGAGCGACAGGGCCTCCTGCATCAGGGAAAGACCGGGGCCGGAGGTGGCGGTCATGGTGCGGGTGCCGGCGTAGTTGCCGCCGACTACCACGTTGATGGCCGCGATCTCGTCCTCTGTCTGCACCACGGCGCCGCCCACCCGGGGCAGGTTGGAAACGAGGTAGTACATGACGGGCGTGGCGGGCGTGATGGGATAGCCGCCGTAGAGCCGGCAGCCCGCCGCCAGAGCGCCCAGGCCGACGGCTTCGTTGCCGGTGATGAGCATATGGTGCTCGCCGGTCACCTTGGGCCGTTCCGGCAACTGGAGCAGCGTACCGAACTGGCTCCGGCTGCCGTCGTAGCCCTGCTGCACCGCCTGAGCGTTACTCTGCACCACTTTGCCGCCCTTCTTGCCAAAGCGGCCGGCCATGGTGGAGGCAAAGTCCTCCGGGCTTAAACCCAGAAGTGCCGCGCTGACGCCCACGGCCACCATGTTCTTCATAATCGCTGCACCCAGGTCTTTGGCAATCTTGGACATCGGCACGGGCACCAGGGTCACCTGCTTGTCCCCCGGCACCTTGGCCTCGAACGTGGCGCTGTCATAAGCAACCACAGCGCCAGGCTTGATATCGGGCCAGTTGTGGTCGATGGATTCCTGATCAAAGGCCACCAGGCAGTGAATCTCATCTCCTCCGCGGCGTACTTCCTGGCCGGAGATGCGAATCTTAAAGTTGGTGTGGCCGCCCTTGACGCGGGAAGCGAAATGACGGTAGGCATAACACCAGTAACCCAGGCGGTTCATCGCCTGCACGAAAATCTCGCCCGTGCTTTCGATGCCCTCGCCCTGCTGGCCGCCCACCATCCAGGTCAGGGTGTTGATCGTGGTCACCGTCCTTTTTTCACGCGGTGCTGGCCTTCGAGACACCATCTAGTATGCCCTCTTCGCGGCCTCCGGCGATCTTCGATTCGGCGCTGCGCCAGGGCAGTGGCGCCGGCCAAGCAGGGAACAGCGGGCCACTCTGCGAATGAAAAGGATATTTCCCGCGAAGGGGGCGTTTTCGTGCGGACGCGTCTGACAGAGTTGCTGGGGATCCGGCTGCCGGTGGTGCAGGGTGGGCTGGCCCACCTGGCCTTCGCCGGCCTGGCCACGGCCGTGTCCAACGCCGGAGGCCTTGGCCAGATCACCGCCGCTTCCTTTGCCCGGTCGGAAGAGCTGAGGGCCGAGATCCAGAAGGCCCGTGCCGCCACCCACAAGCCCTTCGGCGTCAATTTCGCCCTGGGGCACTGGGACTGGTCCAGCCACCTCGACGTGGCTTTGGAGGAGAAGGTGCCCGTTATCTCCGTCACCGGCGGCAATCCAGAGCCGCTCTTTCAGCGGCTGCACGGCCACCAGGTGAAGAAGTTGGTCCTTGTGGCCGGCGTTCGCCAGGCGCAGAAAGCGGAGGACCTGGGTGCCGATGCGGTGATCGCCGTGGGAGCGGAGGGCGGCGGGCACCTCGGCCGGGACGATACCAGCACCCTGGTGCTGGTGGCTCGGATTGTGGACAGTGTGCGCGTTCCGGTAATTGCCTCCGGTGGTATCGGCGACGGGCGGGGCCTGGCTGCGGCCCTGGCCCTGGGAGCCGAGGGCATCGAGATGGGCACCCGTTTTGTGGCCACCCGGGAGTGCGTGGCGCACCCCGCCTACAAGGAGGGCCTGGTGCGGGCTCGAGAAACGGACACCGTCATTATCGAACGGAGCCTCGGCCGCCCCGGCCGTGCCTTGCGTTCGCCCTTCACGGAGGAGATCCTCAGGCGTGAGGCCGAAGGCGCCACCTTTGACGACTTACTGCCCTTCATTGGCGCTGAAGCCAACCGGCGTGCCGCGTTGCAAGGGAAGATGGACGAGGGATTCGCCTGGGCCGGTCAGGTGGCGGGGCTGGTCGAGGACATTCCCACCGTGGCCGAACTGCTGTCGCGCCTGGTGACTGAGGCGCGCGAGTCCTGGCGACGCCTCGGCCAGGCGATGGAACCGTAGCCGCCGGGCGGGGTGTCCGCCGGCAGGGAGGTTGGGACGAATGGCAACCATCACCGTGGCCCAGGGGGCCTTTGGGGACGTGCGCATTCTTGAGTACCTCGGGGCCGTTAATGACGGGATCATCACGCCGGGGATCGGGACCGGCGGGTGGGACGGGTACTGGAGCATCAGTGCCCCCAAGCTCCGCGTCAACCGGCGCGAGTTGTCCGCCTATGTGCCGGGGGGCCTGACCGATGACCAGTGGGCCTTGTTTCGCAGCGGCGTCCATGCGATGGACACGGTGACCGAGACCAGCCCCATGGAGTTCGTGGTGGAGGGGCCGGACAAGGACTGAGCGGGCTGCGGAGCGCCCGTGGGTTCGCTTCGCTCGAGCCCTGGGGGCTTCTTTCGCCAACCGTAGGACGTTGACAGGGCAAAACGCCAACGAGTATAGTAAGACCATCCTACCAACCGTTCGATCGGCCGAGCTGACGGCACTGAGGGCACCAAAGGCGCTCGCCAGGCCGGCTCCGGCCTGCAAGGAGATGGTACCCGTCAACCGAGAACGCGATATCATGGCTGCCGCCATCCGCCTCTTCCGTGACAAAGGCTACCACGGTACCTCTATGCAGGACATCGCCGATGCCGTGGGGCTGCAGAAGGGGTCGCTTTATTACTACATCGCCAGCAAGGAAGAGCTGCTGGTGAAAATCTTTGACGATGCCGTTACCGCCCTGGTGTCCCACCTGGAGGAGGTGGTGCGCCAGCCGGTGTCCGCCCGGACCAAGTTAGAGCGGGCCGTCCTGACCCATGTAGAGACCGTCGCCCGCCGGCTCGGCGAGCTGACCATCTTCACCCGCGAGACCCACGCCCTATCGGTCGCGCAGCGGGACTCGGTACGGCAGAGCCGCCGGCGCTACACCGGCCTGTTGGAGCGGATCCTGAGCGAGGGTATCGCCTCGGGCGAGTTCAAACCCGTTGACGTACGGCTGACATCCCTGGCGGTCTTTGGCCTGTGCAACAGCATTTATCAGTGGTACGCGCCGGACGGCCGCCTGGCCCCGAAAGATATTGCTGAACGCTTTGCCGACCTGATTTTGGGGGGCATCTGCCCGGATGGGGGGGCTGCCACATAGCTGCGCCAGACCGCAAGACAACGCACCTGGACGGGCTCGTCGCCGTCCCGGGCGCAGATGCATTGCCGGACGGGCTGCATTTGCTTCCCCTGCCCACACCGTTTCCTGTGGGCGCCATGAACGCCGTGCTCCTGGAGGGGGACCCGCTCACCCTGGTGGACTGTGGCCCACGTTACCCTGAGGCTCGGCAGGCACTGGAGTCGGGCCTGATGAGCCTCGGGTATCGCGTGGAGGACATTGAAGTTTTGGTCCTGACTCACTTTCACGTGGACCATGCGGGCCTGGCGGCCGAGGTGCGGCAACGTTCAGGCTGCCGGGTGCTGGCCCACCCCAAGACCAACACCTGGCTGAAACTTGGCCATGGACCAGGGAGGGCCGACTTCGCAGCGCGGCTCTTTGCCGACCACGGCGGACCCGCCCCGGTAGCCGGGCAAGTGGCGGAGTCGGTGCAGTGGCTCTGGACCTTTACCGACCCCCTGGACGTGGACGGCTACCTGGATGAAGGAGACCTGCTTCCGGCGGGAGGCCGAATCTGGCGGGTTCTCCATACCCCGGGTCACGCCTACGGGCATATCTGCCTGTGGAACCGGGAAGCACGGGGTATGGTGGCCGGTGACCACTTGATCGCGCATATTTCCAGTAATGCCCTGGTCGATCCGGTGGACCCTGACTCGCCGGTCCTGGTCCGGAGCCTGCCGCTTTATCTCCAGAGCCTGCAGCGGGTGGCTGAGTTGGACCTGGCCTGGCTTGCTTCCAGCCACGGCCGGGTGATCACCAATCATCGCGGCCTGATCGCCTCCCGCCTGATGCGAACGGAGCGGCGCCTGGAGCAGATCCGCCACTTGCTCAAGCCAGAGCCCGCCACCGCCTATGGCCTGATGCGAAAGCTCTTCCCAAACCTCGATCGGAACCAGCTGTTCCTGGGCCTATCTGAGGTTCTGGGGCATCTGTTCGTCCTGGAGGACCGTGGGCAGGCGGCCGCCTCCGGCCGCCCCGTGACCTGGAGCCTCACCCAATCCTGACTCTTTAAAGGAGCGATTCCATGGCAACATTACAGGAAGTTCTGGCCGGCATCGAGCAGCGAATGGCTGAGCAGCCGGAGAAACTGACCGGTGCCGCAGGCGTGTATCAATTGGACCTGGTGGGTGAGGGCGGCGGTTCCTACATGCTGACCATTATCGGCGGCAGGGGGAAGA
>JAMDAP010000087.1 GCA_023484675.1 Bacillota bacterium | reverse complement strand
ATCGGGGGACAGGCGGTCGAAGTTCAGGTTGACCCGGGCGAGCGGCCCGACGAAATAGGCGCCGCGCCCCTTGATCCTGGAGTGAAGCGCGTTGCTGTAGGGAACGTGCTCCTCCTCGAAGTACTCCTCGTACTCCTGGACTGAAAGATCCAGTCCCTTGCTGGAGACCACCCGCCCGTCCAGCATGGCGTATTCGGTCGGATGAGACAGGGCCACGAACTCAATGTCCCGGGTCAGATCGGGGAGGTCCAGGCCTGCCACGACCTCGAGGGTGTCCAGCGCATCCTGCTTTCCCTCCAGAAGACGCGGGACAAAGGGCAGGAGGTCTTCACGGCGCGGCACCTTGTAGAAGCCACCGGGGCGCAGGGCGACGGGGTGCACCTCCCGCCCGCCCACAGCGGCCATCAAGTCGTTGCCCAGGCGCTTCATGCGCAGCGCTCGCTGTACCACCCCGGGGTAGTCCTGCGCCATGGAAATGGCGCTCTCGTACCCCAGGAAGTCCGGGGCCGCTAGGAAATAGATGTGCAGCACATGGCTCTCCAGGTACTCGCTCAAGTAGATCAGCCGCCTGAGCTGGCGCAGCGAACCTTCCACCTTCAGCTGGAAGGCGTCCTCCACGGCGTTGGCCGCGCTCGTTTGATAGGCCACTGGACAGATCCCACAGATACGGGAGGTGATGTCCCCCACTTCCAGGTAGGACCGACCGACCAGAAAGGCCTCAAAGAAACGGGGCGGCTCAAAGATCTTGAGCTTCAGGTCCGTCACCCGCCCGCCGGAGACCTGGACGTCCAGGGCCCCCTCGCCCTCCACCCGGGCCAGGTAATCAACCTTGATGCGCTTTTCGCTCATAGGCCTCCACTCCCTTCCGGAACGGTTCGGCAAAGGCGGTCATCAGGCGGAAACGCCTCACCACATCAGCCGGGGGTAAGCCGCGCTCCTCAAACTGGAGCGCCAGGGTCTCCACCTGGGGGGCGTCGCTGGGTCCGAAGCAGCCGTAACAGCCTCGGCCGTAGCTGGGGCAGAGCGCGCCACAGCCGGCATGGACCACAGGCCCCAGGCAGGGCGCCGCGCTGGACACCAGCAAACACACGTTCCCGCGCCGCTTGCACTCCAGGCATACGCTGTAACTCGGCAGGTTCGGGACATGCCCCGCAAGCAACGAGGTGATCGCGTAAAGCAGCTGCTCCCGGTTGATGGGGCAACCCTGCAACTCCAGATCCACCTGGACGTGCTGGGAGATGGGAGTGGAGGTCGCCAGGGACTCCACCGCCTCCGGGCGGGCGTAAACGGCAGCCTTGAAAGCATCCAGGCGGTACCCGTTGCGCAGGGCCTGGATACCGCCAGTGGTGGCGCAGGCGCCGATAGCCACCAGAAATCGGGATTGCTCGCGAATGTGCCGGATCTCCTCCACCTGCTGAGGTGTGCTGATGGAACCCTCCACCAGGGAGATGTCCCAGGGCCCCGGCTCGGCCTGGCTCCGGGCCTCCATGAAGTAGACGATGTCCAGCGCCCCCACCAGGTCCAGCAGGTACTCTTCGCAGTCCAGCAAGGTGAGCTGGCACCCGTCGCAGGAAGCCAGCTTGTGAACGGCCACCCTCGGTTTCGTCCGGCTCACGGCTACACCCCCCTCTTGCCGAAAAAGGGCTCGACCTCGGCATACCGGAAGACCGGCCCCTCCCGGCAGACGAACTTGGGCCCAAACATGCAGTGGCCGCACTGACCTACGGCACATTTCATCCGGCGCTCCAGGGAGACGAAGAGCCGCTCCGGCGAGAGCCCCCGCCGCAGCAGATCCACGGCTACAAAACGCATCATGATCTCGGGACCACAGACCAGGGCTACGGTGTTTCCAGGCGCAAACTCGATGAGAGGGAAGAGGGTGGTTACCACGCCCACTTGATGGGGCCACGGCACGCCGTCCGCCCGATCCACCGAGAGCAAGAGGGTGGTGTCGGGTTGAGCCCGCCATTCGTCGTACTGGTCGGTGTACAAGAGATCGGCAGGCGTTCGGGCGCCATAGAGAAGGGTGATCCGGCCGTAATCGGACCGGTGCCGGAAAAGGTGGAGAATGGCGGGACGCACTGGGGCAAGGCCAATGCCCCCGGCGACCACCAGCACGTCTTTGCCCTTCATCTCCTCCAGAGGCCAGGCTCGGCCGTAGGGGCCGCGCAGGCCTACCACATCGCCCACGGAGAACCGCGCCATGGCCCTGGTCACATTGCCCACGGCCCGGATGGTGTGCTGGAATTGTCCCCGCAGAGCCGGGTCGGAACTGAAGGAAACGGCGGCCTCGCCGGCGCCCCAGAGGGTAAGCATGTTGAACTGCCCGGGGCGGAAGGAAAACCGCTCCCGCAGTCCTTCATCGGCGAATGCCAGGGTATAGGTCTGCGTGTCGGCGGTCTCCCGCCGGATCTCCTGAATCACGGCGGGCTGAGGAAGCAGTGGGCTGACGGTCCGGGGCGATGCCGGGCTGGCGGTCCGGGGCGACGCCGAGCCGGTAGGCTGGTAAACTGGCGAGGTCATGTGTCCTTTCCCTCCCTGATGCTGGCTGCCACCTGGGTAATGTCGATCTTGACCGGACACCAAACGATGCAACGGCCGCAGCCGACGCACCCGAAGGTATCGAACTGCTCCACCCAGTAGGAGAGCTTGTGGCTTACCCAATGCCGGTAGCGTCCTTTGAGCGAATCCCGGAAGTTGCCCCCGTGCACCTCCGCGAACTGCTGGGTGAAGCAAGAGCCCCAGGCCCGCTCCCGCTCGACCTGCTGCAACCGCAGGTCCACCCGGTCGTTGACGTCGTAGCAGAAGCAGGTGGGGCAGGTGATGGTGCAGTTGGTGCAGCCGAGGCACTGCTTCTCCATGGCATCCCAGACGGGGTGTTCCAGGTTCGCCCGCAGCAACTCAGGCAGCCCGTCCGTGTCCAGGCGGCGCCCCATCTGCCGCCGTGCCTCCTCGAGGCGCGCCGAGGCGGCTAACCGGTCGCTGTCCTCCGCCGGGCGGGCGGGCAGTTCCGCCAGAATGCGCTCGCCCTGTTCGCTCCCCGCCTCCAGGAGGAAGCACTCGGGCAGTTCGGTGAGGACCAGGTCGTACCCGGCTTCAGCCTGAGGACCGGTGTCCATGGATTCACAGAAACAGAGGGGCCCGGCCCGGTGGCAGTTGGCCGCCACCACCAGCGAACCCTGGCGGCGGTGGCGATAGGGAACATCAGGGTGATCGCCCCCCAGGAATACTTTGTCCAGGACCTGAAGACCGTGCAGGTCACAGGGGCGGATGCCGAAGAAGGCCAGGGGCCGCTCCGGACCGGACTCCTCCGCCATCCGGAAGCCCTCCGGCGTCACCTCGCCGGAGAACAGGGTCAGGTGCGGCGGGTGTACCTGACGCTTCACCGAATCCGCCCCGTTGGTATAGGCGAGGAGCGTACCGTCCTCCTCCCGCTCCAGCCGGTACTCGCCGGGAGCGGCCACCTCCCGCAACCCGTAGGCGATCTCCCCGGGCTCCCGAATGGGACGGAACACAATTCCTCCATCGCGGACCACCGGCGCTACGACTTCGTAGCTCTGCAACAGCAGTTCGACAAGCCGGTTCAGGCCTGATTTCTCAAGGGTCACTACGTGGCGCGTCTGAGTCGCCATGCGTCGGGCTCCTCCTCTCCCTTCCTTCAGTACAGGTCCTAGCGGACCTCATGGGCGCTGCTGGGCAATATCACCCTGAAGCTGGCACCTTGTCCCTCCTCACTCCGCACTTCTATGGAGCCTCCGTGGGCCTGCACCACGGCCCGGACGATGGCCAGTCCCAGGCCGCTGCCTCTGTCGGGAGACTTCCGGGCGTTGCGAGCCCGGTAGAACTCGTCAAAGATGTGCCCCTGCTCCTCCACGGGGATGCCAATGCCCGTGTCGCTGATCATGAGCACCAGCTGGCCGCCCCGCTCCTCCACGGAGATGGTCACCCTGCCCGATGCCGGCGTGTACTTGATGGCGTTCCCCACCAGGTTTTCCAGCACCTGCTCGATGCCCTCCCTGTCCGCCACCAGACACAGGGAGGACGGAGGCAAAGGGGCATCCAAGACCAATCCTCGGCCCTCCGCCATCGGACGAAGCGCCGCCAGGACCCGTTCCATTGCCTCCGCCAGCGCGAACCGCTGTCGGGGCGCGTTCGCTCCGGCCTCCCGAGCCCTCGCCAGGGTCAGCAGGTCGCCCACGGCGCCAACCGCCTCTCCCGCCCGACGCTCGGCCCGCTGCAGAAGGTCCCGGACCCCAGGCGCCACTTCTCCGGCCAACCCCTGCAGCGCCACCTGCAGCAGGCTCTCGACAGCGGCAATCGGCGTCTTCAGATGGTGAGATACCTGCCGGAGGTAGGCGGACTTGGCCTGCTCCGCCGCGGCAGCGCGGTGATAGGCCGCGGCCAGCTGTTCCTCCCGGAGACGGAGGCGAGCCCTGATGGACGAGGTGATGTACACCGTTGCCAGCAGGGTGCTGGCCATCGCCACCATGGTCCCCGCCAGGAAGGCCGGGAACCGGTAAAGCGGCAAAGGGACCGTCGGAAACAGGGCGACATGGGGGAGGACGCCGGTGGCCTCGCCCGCCGCCAGCCCCGCGAACAGGGCCACCGCCAGCGCGGATACAGCGTAGGCCGCTCGGGGCGACAGAAAGATGCTGGCGATGATGCTGTGGAAGACGAAGTAGGCAGCGAAGGGATTCTCCGCTCCCCCCGTGAAGTGCAAGAGCAGGGCCAGCGCCACCAGGTCGGCAGCGATCTGGAGGGCCACCTGCAACCTGGCCGGTGCGGCAGGGGCGCCGTCAGGGAGCGGCAAATCGCCCTCCGCCTGCCCGCCCGCCGCCGCCAGCCAACGCCGGGACAGCAGGGTGAAGGCCAGGTTGTAGACGGCAATGGCCAGGGCGAGCAGGCCGAGCGGCCATGCGGGCAGGTTCAGCCCCAGGGCGACCCGGCCGAGGACGGCCAGAAGGGCAACGCCGGCGGCAGCGAACCAGCGCAGCCGGATCAACCAACCGAGGCGCCGGGGCAGTTCGATATCCACCAGGGTTTGCGGGGTCATGGCCTTGAGATCAATCGCCGCACCCGCTGCAGCAGTTCGCCGGGGGGCACCGGCTTGTCCAGAAAATCCTGGACCGGCAGGTAGTCGCCCGGCCCGTAGGCCGGGTCCCTCTCGTCCGGATAGAAGCGCATCGGGGTCGTTCGGTGTATCGAACTAAGAATGGCGACAGGTGTGCGGCTCAGGACCGGGTCGGGATCCCGGCGCAAGTCCCACACAAAATGAAACCCCTCCGTGCCCTCGGGCATCATCACATCGGCCAGGATCAAATCCGGGTGCTCCTGCCGGGCTTTTTGCAGCCCCTCCTGCGGTCCGGAGGCGATAAGCACCCGATAGTTCCCGCTCTCCAGAATCAGCCGCAGCGACTCGGTCATGTCCTGGTCATCGTCGATGACCAGGATGGTCCCGGAACTGGACATGAAACTCCCTCCTTTGCCCCTTTCCATGTCTTGTCAACAGATGCGTGGCAGCTGGTCCCCCGGCAGGAGGTCCACCAGCCGTGTGGCGCCAATGCGGGTGCGCATCACCACCAGGCCGGGGTGGTCGTCCACCACCCGCCCGATGACCGCGGCCTTGCGTCCCTCCAGCCGATGTCGCATCGCCGCCAAAACCCGATCGGCATCCTCCGGGGCCACAAAGGCCACCAGCTTCCCCTCGTTGGCCACATAGAGCGGATCCAGCCCCAGCAGCTCGCAAGCGGCGGCCACCGCCCCCGGCACCGGGATGGCCTCCTCGTCCAGCACGATACCCGTGCCCGAGGCCTGGGCAATCTCGTTAACCGCGCTGGCCAGGCCGCCCCGGGTGGGATCTCTCAGGGCGTGAAGGCGCCCGCCGGTCCCGAGCATCTCTGCCACCAGGCGGTGCAGAGGCGCCGTGTCGCTCTGCAGCCGGGTCTCAAAGTCGAACCCCTCCCGCACCGACAGGATGGTGATTCCGTGCTCCCCGATGGGGCCGCTCAGAATCACCCGGTCCCCCGGACGCACAAGGCACGACCCCAGTTCAATCCCCGGGTCCACCAGGCCCACTCCGGAGGTGGTCAGGAACACGCCGTCGGCCTTCCCGCGTTCCACCACCTTCGTGTCGCCCGTGACCAGCAGGACCCCGGTCTCGGCGCAAGCCTGCTGGACTGAAGTGGCAATGCGCTCCAGGTCCGCCATGGGGAACCCCTCTTCCAGGATGCAGGCCAGACTCAGGAAGAGGGGCCGCGCTCCCCCCATCGCCAGATCGTTGATGGTGCCGTTGACGGCCAGGCGCCCGATGTCGCCTCCGGGGAAGAAGATCGGGTTGACCACATAGGAGTCCGTGGTGAAAGCCAGGCGGCCCCCCGCCACCTCCATCACCGCCTGGTCGTTGAGCGCGTCCAGGTACCGGTTGGAAAAGCGGGATAGGAACACCTGCTGGATCAACTCCTGGCTCATCCGGCCACCGCTGCCGTGCCCCATGACGACAGTCCCGCGGTTGCCGGCCGGAACGGGACAACTGAGGATGCTTTCCACCATGGCTTGCCCCCCTGTTTCTCCACTACCTTCCGGCCCGATAGC
>JAMDAP010000164.1 GCA_023484675.1 Bacillota bacterium | reverse complement strand
AGGGTCAAGGTCTTGGCCTGGGCGGGCATGCAACATCTTCCTTCGCTGATAGGCTACTTCCAGCATACCACTCCTCATGCCAATTGTCAAGATTTAGGAATCACTCTACTAGTGATGCTGGCGACCTGGGTCCCGTTAGACCAATACCGGCCGCCTTGGTAGACGGGACCCCATTCGATAACGTACAAGTAGTTATCGCGGTAATACTGGCCCACATTCTCGTGTAGATTGAGGGTTTCTCCGGTGGCATCGACATAGCCTTGTTCCATGTTAGTGTAGGTATAGGCGAAAGTCTTGGTGCCATAGTTGAGAGTATACTTCCAGAAGAAGGTATCCCCACTCCCGAGGGTGTAGGTATAGGTTTCTCCCGGAACAGCAGCCGCAGCGGGCTGCGGTGTCATGACCGCCACAAGGAGGACTAGGGCCGCAGCCACGGAGACCAAGCTCATTAGTCGGCGCCTCAACGCAATCTCCTCCTTACAGTACAGTCCGGATTCGGTGGGATACCGGCTCTCGCGGAACTGGACATCCCGCAAAATTGGGGTGGCCGCAAGAATGCGGCCACCGCTCGCTACTTGAAGCTCTCGTCCAGGAAGAAGCTGCCCGACCCGGAATAGGAGTAGACCTCTACCGTGTAGGTGCCGGTGACCGCCGGCAGGTAGCCGATGGTTTCCTGCCGGTCGACGCCCTCGCTGGCTGCCACCTGGGCGCCGCTGGGGCTGTAGAGGTAGAGGTCGAAATCCGGGCTGCCGCCCAAGAGGCCGGGCGTGTAGTTGGTGATGACCATGGTCAGGGCGATGGGCTTGCTCACGTCCGTCACCGAGAGGGTGTAGGTCTTGGAGTAGCCCGTGCCACTGAGCGAACCGCTGACGTAGGCGTGGTTCGGAACCGCCGGACCGGTACCGCTGAAGCCCCCGGCCTGCTTGACCGCTTCATAGGCCTGCAGGCGTCCGGCGCCATAGTCGACGTCGGTGCCGGCGGGGCCCCAATCAACGGCGGTGCTCATTAGCAGGCTCTTGACCTGGGCCGGGCTGAGCGAGCCATTGGCGGAGAGCATCAGGGCCACGGTGCCGGAGACGAAGGGCGTGGCCATGCTGGTGCCGCTATAGGTCACGTAACCCGTGGTGGTACCGGCCTTGGCGGCGGTGATGTTGACGCCGGGCGCCGCGATGTCCGGCTTGATGCGGTCGTCCGCCGTCGGCCCGCGGCTGGAGAAGCTGGCCAGGCTGAAACCCTTCTCACCCGTATCGGCCATGGCGCCGACCGTGATGGCGTCGGCCGCCGCCGCCGGCGAGCCGATGGTATAGGTGTCAGGGCCGCTGTTGCCGGCCGCTACCACCGAGGCGATGCCGCTGTTCACGGTGTTGTTGACCGCCACCGAAATGGAGTCGGTGCCGTCGGACGAGCCGGAGGAACCCAGGCTCATGCTCATGATGCGGATGTTATAGGTGGCCTTGTTCTGGATCACCCAGTTGATGCCGTTGACGACCTGGGTGGTGGTGCCGGAACCCTGCTTGTTCAGCACCTTGACCCCGACCAGGGCCGCCCCCGGGGCGACGCCGGCGTACTTGCCGCCCGAGGCGGCGCCGGTGCCGGCGGCGATGCTGCTGACGTGGGTGCCGTGGCCGTTGTCATCGTAGGGGGACGTCTTGGCATTGACGTAGTCCTGCCAGCCGATGACCTTGCCCGCGAGATCCTGATGGGCGGCGTCGATGCCAGTGTCGACGACGGCGATGACCAGGTCGTTTTTGCTATAGGTGGAGGCGCTGCCGTCGAGGTTGCCGGTGACGCCGAAATCGGTGCGCGCCTTGGCGGCGCCGAAGTCAGCGGTGGCGGTGTCCAGGAAAGCCTGCACCGGCAGGTCTTCCTCGATGCGTGCCACCATGGGCAATTTGGACAGGGCCTCGATCTGGCCCCTGGTCAGGGCGACGGACATGCCCTCCAGGGCGTCATGCCACTTGGCCCCCGGGGTGAAGGCGCCCAACTTCTGCGCCAGGTCGCCGTAGGCCCGGTCGTCCATGAAGCCCGTGAACTGCACGATGACCTGGAAGCGGTCGCCTCTGGCCGCCTGCCGCAGCAGGGTGTCCAGGTGATCGGCGACCCGGTTGCCGTCCCGGTCATAGTTGACGATGACCTCGGGACGGGCGGCGGCAGGGGCCTTTGGTCCCGCAGCCACGGCGGGGCTGACGCCTAGGGCCAGCACGAAAAACAGGGCCAGAGTGAAGCTCAGCATTCGTCGGAACATGTGCTCATCCTCCTTTGGCACATCGTTGGACTCCTTGCTGCCGAAAGCGGGGCCCGCCCGTAGTGGGCGCCATCACCTCCACCCTCAGGGCACCGACCTGGCCGCTGGGCGCTTGGATGCACGAACACCCCACCGCAGGCGACCGGTGAGGTGCGAAAGGAAGAGGGAATAATGGAGGAATGGTGCGGCGATGTATGCCGGCAGCCAGGCAACCATAGCGCGTCGCGCCGTAGGTCCACGGCTTTGCAGTCCCCGGGGTTTCCCCGGGTTTGCCCTGTGCTTTCACTGTACGGGATGGCGCAGGGGACAAGCCATAGGTCCACGGTCCTATCTTGCCGACGGGATTCGTCATAGTTCGAGGACAGCCACGCCCCCCCGCGTGCGCACCTGCCCGGCTGGCAGGAATCGCTATACACGGCGCGGAAACGAATACCGGTCACGGGCAAGTGCCTGGCCGGACTGGCCGATCTGATCCACCGGGGCGAGATCAAAGCCGGTGAGAACGTGGTCTTCTGGCATACCGGCGGCGCTCCCGGCCTCGCCGCCCACGCCGAATTGTTCAAACCAGAGGTGAAACGGACATGAGGCCCTGGATCGGTATTTCCTGCTGGCAGCACCCCGAGAACCTGGAGTTCTTCGTGCCGGAAGCGTACGTGCAGTCCGTGCGCGGGGTGGACATCGACTCCCTGTACTGGGGCGAGGAGCCCCTGCGCCAGATGGGCCGCATCGACCCGTCACTGACCGGAACTGCCGGCGCTGCTCAGGGAGGTGCGGCCCATTGACATCCAACACGTCCGACAACACCGGGGTGGATCGGGACGAGAGGCGCCGGCCTCGGGATCTCGGCCTGAGCCTCGGGCGCCTGGAGCCCGCACCCCTCAACGCCATCACCGACGTTGACGGAGTGCGGGTGGGGCACGTCACGCTCTTTGAAGGCGAAGGCCCGCTGGTGCCGGGCAAGGGGCCGGTGCGCACCGGGGTGACGGCCATTCTGCCCCACGGCGGCAACCTTTTTCAGGAGAAGGTAGAGGCGGCCGTCCACATCGTCAACGGCTTCGGCAAGACCTGCGGCATCGCCCAGGTGCAGGAGCTGGCCGGAAACGTCAAAGGCGGGGCGCTTTGGCCCATACGCGTCGTCGCAGGCAACGGGGAAACCGATGGAGGCCATGTGCACCCGAATCTGGTGCGTGCGTCCCGTCTCCAGGCGGCAGGCGACCAGGGCGAAGGGACCGCGGCCGGGGTCCTGGTAGCGGGCCTTGACCCAAAAGTGGGTGACCGCGTGCTTGCCGTGCTTGGGTTCCACCGCCATGCGCCGGCGGTCGCCGGGGTGGCGGCCAATGGGCGCGTCCACGGTGCCGGATTCCACCTTGGGGTGACCGTGCACCACCGCCAGGTACTCGCGGCGTACGGCGCGCTCCTTGATCTGATGGGACAAGGCGCGGTGGGCCCGATCGCTTTTGGCCACCACCAACAAGCCGGTGGTCTCTTTGTCCAGCCGGTGCACGATGCCCGGGCGCAGCACTCCGTTGATGCCGGACAGGTCGTGGCAGTGGTAAAGCAGCGCGTTGACCAGCGTGCCGGTCAGGTTCCCCGGCGCCGGATGGACCACCATGCCTCGCGCCTTGTTGACCACCAGTATGTCTTCGTCCTCGTAGATGACGTCCAGGGGGATGGCCTCGGGGCGCACCTCCAGGGGCTCCGGCTCAGGCACCTGCACCTGAACCACGTCCCCCGGGTGCAGGCGGTAGCGCGGTTTCTCCGGGTTGCCGCCAACCTGTACCAGCCTCTCCTCCACCAAGCGCTGCACCTGGGAACGGCTGAGGCCGAGCTCTTCCAGCCCCGCCAGATAAACGTCGAGCCGCTGCCCAACGGCTTCATCCCCAACCGCAAAAACAAAGGAGCCGCCGCGAGGCTCACGGGGAGCCTCGGGCAACTCCGGTTCCAGGTCCAGTTCGTCATCCCAATCCGCGGGATGGTGCTCTGCCACAGGCCTCTCCTCGCTCCTCCGGCCTATTCGCTCTCGGCCCCGGCCTGGCGCCACATCAACCAGAAGAACAAGGCCACGCCTGCCACAATGGCCGAGTCGGCCAGGTTGAAGACCGGCCAGACGCGAAAGTCCAGGAAGTCGGTGACCCGGCCAAAGCGCAGCCGATCCACCAGGTTGCCCATGGCTCCGCCGAGTTGCAGGCCCAGGGCGATGTGCATCCAGGGACTGGCACCCTTGACCTGCCGGGCGTAGTAGAGGATCAGGGCCACCACCGCCAGGGTGATGACGATGAACAGCCCGGTCTGGTTGGCCAGCAGCCCAAAGGCGGCGCCAGGGTTGCGGACATGGGTGAGATACAGCACGCCCCGAATCACCGGCAGGGAAGACTGGCCCGGCATCAGGTGCCGGACCAGGGCCTTGGTGGCAAAGTCCAGCAGAAAGACGGCAATGGCCGTCGCCGCAACGCGAAATGTCACAGTGGGGGAACCTCCGGCTGGGTGGCTGGGCGGTGGGTGGCGTCCAAACCGCCGGTAGCGGCAGTCCGAGACTGCCGGCCGCTTACTTGCTGTGCGCCGGGCGCCGCCGGCCGCTGAGCAGGATGCTGCGAAAGCGGGCCATTTGCCTGGCGGCCACGGGCTCACCGGCCTGCTCGTAGGCCCAGATCAGGTTGGTGAGCATGCGGGCCAGCATCTGTCGCGGCGTCACCGCCCGCAGGTAGGACTCCCGGAAGGGGTGGCCGCTCTCCTCCACCAGGCGCTGGCAGTCCTCCAGGCTCAGGACGCGCCCTTCGTGGTAGGGGTCGACGTAAATGGCGCCCGACTCATCCTCCCACTTTACCACAAAGTGACCGGGCAGGCCCACTCCGAACAGCGGCAGGCCCAGTCGCTGCCCGACCAGCAGGTAGACTGCCGACAGGCTGATGGGAATGCCGAAGCCGCGGTCCAGGACGCGGTTCAGGTAGGCGGCGTCCGGATCCTGGAAGTAGCGGTCGTCACCGTGGAGATGCCGCTGCTTGCCCAAGTAGCGCGCCAGGAGGGCCACAGTCCGACCGGGCTCCAACGCCTGCATGAGCTGCACCGACAATTCGCCGGCCATCTCGTTCAGTAAGCGCCGGTAGTGCTCCCCGTCCAGGTCCGGGTAGGCATACTCCGCCAGGAGCATGGTCCCCGTCTCCAGTTCCCGCAACGGATCGGTTTCGTCGGAGAGAAGCCGGAAACGCTCTTCCAGACTGTCGATGCGGATCGTGTCCAGCAAAGTCCGCACCCGGCCGCGCACCAGGGCATCGGGGGAATGTGTGGCCTTCTGCAAATGCGGCAGGGTCAACTCCCGGGACTCGAGCAGCACGCGACGCGCCACGCTGGACGTCCGCTCATCCTCGTCCGCGAGCAGCGTGATCAGCGCCCTGATCTCGCTTTCTGTCAGTTGGGCCAAGGCGTCACGTCCTCCCTCGGGAGAGTTGGTTCCGCCTTCATTATAGCGTAAGTCTTCGAAAAAAAGCGCAGCAGGCCTGTATTATCCCTGATCCCGCAGCTTCCCCAGGAGGTCCTCCAACAAGGCCATCTCCTGCTCAGCGCGGTCTCCCTCGACCTGCTGCAGCCAGGCGCGGGCGTCCTCCCGATCGGCCGGCCCTCCATCCAGTTCGAACACGACGTGCTCTTTGTGGTCCAGGTAGGCGAACAGTCTGACCACGTCTGCGTCAGCGCCCATTCCCGACGTCTTGGCAAAGCTGATGCGTCCGTCATCGGGAAACTCCCAACCCCAGTCCATGATCTGCGTCAACTCAGTGCCGACGGCGCCGGCAAGCGTGGTCAGGCAGGTTTCGGCGGCCTTCAGCTCCTGTTCATCAATCGGCGTCTGATCCAACAGGGCCTCACGGCTCATAGCTTGGCCCTCAGTCGAGGTGCGGTACTCCAGGGGCTGGGTCAGCAGAACCAGGTCATACGAGACACCGTGGCGCACCCCCTGGCGGCGCGCGCCAAGCCGGCCGTTTTCCTCATACAGCGCGTAACCTGTCTCCGCGAGGTTGGAAAAACACAGGAACGCAGAGCGCGAACTCTGGCTCATCCGACTGCCTCCCTCCCACCTTCCACAAGCCTGCTTCCAACCGGATGAGCCTAGCTTCGTGAGCAGCGGCTGGAACTCCTGCCCAAACGAGCCGAGCCCAGGGCCAAGACTCTCGACTGCGCAAAAAGGAAGACCCCACCCCGAAGGGCAGAGTCTTGTGCCGTTGCGGTATCGTCGGCGTCAGGCCACCTTGCTCTTGCCTCCCGCCGCATCCTTGGGCACCGGCGGTTTGGTCACCAGGGCCAGAAGCACGCCGACCAGGGCCAGCGCCCCGTAAATGTACAGCGCTGCCGTGTAGTTGCCTGTGGAT
>JAMDAP010000198.1 GCA_023484675.1 Bacillota bacterium | reverse complement strand
AAGAACATCAACGTAAACGACACCCACCAGTGGCGCAACAGTCGTGCAATTGCTCCACTCCTGGTACTCCTCTCCCGGAGCCTGATGCCATCCAGCACAGCTATCAGGTCTTCGGACAAGCTGATAGAGATCTTTTTGACTTTAACCATCAAGGGCACCTCTGGATGGAAGATTAGCATACCAATGGTCATACCGTCAATCCTCCGCAGAGGATTGCAAAAGGCCGCCCCGGTTAGCTGTGGGGCGGCCTTGGTTCTGGATGTGTTTGGCTGGATGCTGTCTGGTTTATTACCGCCGGAACCAGCGGCTGATGGAGTAGAGGGTCACGTCCCGGTTCATCTCGGCAATGGAGGTGGTGAGGGGGATTCCCTTGGGGCAGGCCTCCACGCAGTTCTGGGCGTTGCCGCAGTCGGTGATACCTCCCAGGCCCATCAGGGCCTCCAGGCGCTCCTCGCGGTTCATGCGGCCAGTTGGATGTGCATTAAAGAGACGTGCCTGATTGATCGGAGCGGGACCAATGAAGTTGGACTTCTGATTGAAGTTGGGGCAGGCCTCCATGCAGACGCCGCAGGTCATGCACTTGGACAGCTCGTACATCCACTCCTGGTCCCTGGCGGGCTGCTTGGGCCCCGGCCCCAGGTCATAGGTTCCATCGATGGGAATCCAGGCTTTTACCCGCTTGAGGTGCTCGAACATGATGCTGCGGTCCACCATCAGGTCGCGGACCAAGGGGAAGGACGTAAGAGGCTCCAGCACGATGGGCTGGCTCAGCTTGTCAACCAGGGCGCTACAGGCCTGGCGGGCGCGTCCGTTGATGATCATCGTGCACGCCCCGCAAACTTCCTCCAGGCAATTGGATTCCCAGACGACCGGGGTGGTCTTCTCGCCCCGGGCGTTTACCGGGGTGCGCTGGATCTCCTGGAGAAGGGAGATCACGTTCATGTTCTTCTTCTTCGGCACCTTGAAGTCTTCCCAGCGCGAGGGGGCATTGGGCCCGTCCTGGCGCTTGATCTTCAGTTCAACAAAGTCGGGCATCAGTTCACCCCCCTACGACGCGGTCTTGTCGGTATCGTACTTGCGCGGACGCGGCTTGATGAGCGAGACGTCAACGGGCTCGTAGCTGAACTCAGGTCCCTGGGGTGTGAACTTGGCCTTGGTGGTCTTCAGCCAGTTGGCATCGTCACGCTCGGGGAAATCCGGTTTGTAGTGGGCGCCGCGGCTTTCGTTGCGGTTGAGTGCCCCCAGGGTGATGGGCCGGGCCAGGACCAGCATGTTCCAGAGCTGGCGGGTGAAGGGAACCGCCTGGTTGGTCCACTGGTGGGTGTCGTTTACGTTGATGTTCTTCCAGCGGTCCATGAGTTCCTGAATCTTGCCGTCGGTGGCCTTGAGTTTGTCGTTGTAGCGCACGACAGTGACGTTATCGGTCATCGACTGGCCGAGTTCCAGCCAGATCTTATAAGCGTTTTCGGTTCCATCCATACGCAGGAGTTTATCGTACTTCTCCTGCTGGAGCCTGGCCTCCGAGTCGAAGAACTTGTCGGCGACGTCCGCCGAGGACTTCTTCAAGCCCTTGGCGTACTTCACCGTGTGAGGTCCTGCCACCATACCGGCGAAAACGCAGGACAGGAGCGAATTGGCTCCCAGGCGGTTCGCCCCATGGTACTGGTAATCCGCCTCACCCACCGCGTAGAGGCCGGGGATGTTGGTCATCTGGTTGTAATCGACCCACAGCCCGCCCATGGTGTAGTGCATGGCCGGGAAGATCTTCATGGGGACCTTGCGCGGGTCGTCGCCGATGAACTTCTCGTAGATCTCCAGAATACCGCCCAGCTTGCGGTTGAGGGCCTCAGCAGGGATGTGGGAGACGTCCAGGTAGACCATGTTTCCCCCGTCAATGCCCAGCTTCATGTCCACGCAAACCTTGAAGATGGCCCGGGTCGCGATGTCCCGGGGAACCAGGTTGCCGTAAGCCGGATACCATTCCTCTAGGAAGTACCAGGGCTTGCCGTCCTTGTAAGTCCAGACACGGCCACCCTCGCCGCGGGCAGACTCGGACATCAGCCGCAGCTTATCCTCGCCGGGGATGGCCGTGGGATGGACCTGGATCATCTCCGGGTTGGCGTAATAAACACCTTGCTGGTAAACGGCCGACTGGGCGGTGCCGGTGTTGATGATTGAGTTGGTGGAGCGGCCGAAGATCATGCCAATTCCACCGGTGGCCAGTACGGTGGCCTCGCCGCGAAAGGCCTTGATTTCCATGGAACGCTGATCCTGGGCTACTATGCCACGGCAGACGCCTTCGTCGTCGATGACCGCGGAGAGGAACTCCCAGTTCTCGTACTTCTTGACCAGGCCTTCCACCTCAAACCGGCGTACCTGCTCGTCCAGGGCGTACAGCAACTGCTGGCCGGTGGTGGCGCCGGAGAAAGCCGTACGGTGATGCTTGGTGCCGCCAAAGCGGCGGAAATCTATGAATCCCTCCGGCGTGCGGTTAAAGGGAACTCCCATGCGGTCAAAGAGATAGATAATGCCAGGCGCCGCGTCGCACATCGCCTTCACCGGCGGCTGGTTGGCCAGGAAGTCGCCGCCGTAAACGCTGTCGTCGAAGTGCTCCCAGGGTGAGTCGCCCTCGCCCTTGGTGTTGACCGCGCCATTGATGCCACCCTGGGCACAAACGGAGTGCGAGCGTTTCACCGGAACAAGGGAGAAGAGATCCACCGGGACGCCCGCCTCAGCAATCTTGATGGTCGTCATCAGGCCGCCCAGCCCGCCGCCTACAACTATAATTCTAGGTGCCATGTACCCACCTCCGAAAGATCAAAGACTGAGGGTGCCGGCTTTAGCGGAAAGAAACCAACGCGCCTACTCCGGCGGCGCTCATGGCCAAAAAGAGCACACCCCAGATATAACCGGCAACCCGCTGCGCCCGCGGCCCGACGGTAACGCCCCAGGTGATCCCGAAGGTAAACAGGCCGTTGGTGAAGTGGTAGACCGCGGCAATCACGCCAATCACGTAGAAGGCCAACATCCAGGGATTGTGTACCTCCTGGACCATGGTCGCAAAGCTTACTTCCCGCAACCCGAGGGCCTTGGCGATCCGCAAAGCCCAGATGTGATAAGTCACAAAAACAAGGGTGATGTAGGCCGTTACCCGCTGTAAGTAGAAAAGCCAGTTGCGTGTGTAGGTATAACGCAAGAAGTTGTTGCGCGCATCGAGGGTTACAATGATGCCGTAAATGGCGTGAAAATATAGGGGGATGTAAATCAGAACCCATTCCAAAGCGATGAGGGCCGGTAAGGTCTCCATTTTCTGGATGGTTGCGTTGTAAGCCGCCGCCCCGTCGATTGCAGATGCATTGATCGTCAGGTGAAGCAACAAAAAGATACCCACGGGAATTACGCCGGCCAACGAGTGCAACCTGCGGATTAGAAAGTGGTAACTTTGCTCTGCCGCCATTAACCCTTTGCTCCTTTCCTTGCTGCTGCTTGGCCCACCAACATTTCTAGTCTACACTTCGCTGTAATGGGGTGTCAATTCGAGAAAAAAAGCACAAAAAAACAAAACGCTCCGCCTTAAACCCGTTGTCCCAAAAAATGCTCACCTGTTGGGACCGTTCTGATTCCCTGACGCGACCGGCTTGATCATCCCCTGTTCCTCGAAATACTTTTCCATAATCCAGCGGGCCACCGGCGAGGTTCGGGCCCCGCCGCCCGAGCCCTCGATAACGACGGCTACGGCTATTTCTGGGTGATCGTAGGGGGCGTAGGAGATGAAAAGGCCGTTGTCCGGCAGCCGGTCCTGCGGCCGCCCCCGTTCCACACTCCCCGTTTTCCCAGCCACCGGAATCGGAAAGCGGGTAGGGTAGTAAAAGGCGTTGGTGGTCCCTCCCTCGGAAACCACCCCGTGCATGCCCTGGTGAAGCAAATCCACGGTCCGGGGGGATATGGGGACCTTCCGCAGCGCCTCAGGTTTAACAACGGTAACCGCCTCGCCCCTGGGCCCGCGGATCTCCCTGACCAGGTGGGGTTTATAGATGGTCCCGCCGTTGGCAACGGCCTCCACGTAATCGGCCAACTGAACGGCGGTAACGGTGTTGCGGCCCTGTCCGATGGCCAGGGAAAGGATTTCCCCGGGATACCACTCCTCGCCGTAGCTGGCCTTAATGGGAATGGTGCCTTTGGCCTCCCCCGGCAGGTCGATGCCCGTGGGAGACGCAAAGCCGTAATTCCGGGCCCACTTGGCCAGCAGGTCCGGCCCGATGCGGTAGCCCATCTCGTAGAAGTAGATGTCGCTGGAAAGGGCGATGGCCCGCACCAGGTTAACCGGTCCCAGCCCGCCGCGCTTCCACTCGCGGGGATGGTGGAAAAGGGGCGAGCGGTCACCCGAGAAGATGACCTCCGCCGGGTTGATGATCCCCTCTTCCAAACCCGCACTGGCAGTGACCAGCTTATAAGTTGAACCGGGAGGGTACGTGCCGGAAATGGCGCGGTTCAAAAAGGGGCGAAGGGCTTTTTGGAGCGCTTTGAGGTCAATCTTGCCGGTGACGAACTGATTCGGATCGTAAGTAGGGTAACTGGCCATAGCCAGGACCTCGCCCGTGCGAACATCCAGAACCACCACCGTACCGGCGTCGGCGGTTGGCTTGACCCCGCGCTCGTCGGGCTCCAGTCCCCGGATTTCCTTCATCCGCTTGACCAGGGCCTCCTCCGCGGCCCTTTGCAGCTCCAGGTCAATGGTTAGGTAGAGGTCCTTGCCGGGTACGGGGGAATCCAGGTAGAGGTCTTTGAGGTAACGCCCCAGCCAGTCGACCTCAACCTCCTTGCCGCCCTTCTTCCCTCGCAAAGCCTCCTCGTACTGGCGTTCCAGTCCGTCCTTGCCGATGGTGTCGCCCGGCTGGTAACTGCCCTTGAAGCGGGGATCGCTCAGGTCCGCTTCGCTGACCTCCCGGACGTAGCCCAGAATATGGGCAGCAACCGTTTTGTTAACGTAGTCGCGAAGGGGTTGCACCTCCACGTTGACCCCTGGGAGATCGGACTTGCGCTCCTCGATCCGGGTGTAGGTAGCGTCGTCCAGGTCCGTGGCCACCTGCACCGGCTGGTGCAGGCCGACGGTCTCCCTCTGCAACTTTATCTTCTTCTGGATCTTTTCCACCGTTGCCTGATAATCGGAAGGGTGGTCCCAGGTAAGGATTCGGGCCAGGTTGGGAATGGTTTTCCCTTCGATTTCTTCCTTGTTGGTGTAGACGATGGAGGCAGTGAACACCGGCCGGGTGGAGGCAATCACCTCGCCGTTGCGGTCGTAGATAGTCCCCCGAGGGGCGGGGATGGGGACAATGCGGATGCGGTTTTTGTCCGCCAGGCGGGACCATGTCTTCTGCTGCCAGACTTGCAGATTCAGCATCTGGGCCGCCAGCGAGAAGAAAACCAGCGCAAGGATGCCGGTGAAAACGAAACCTCGAAATTTGAGGCGATCGGACTCCAACACCCGCCTGCTCACCGCCCTAATAACAGTACCTCAGTCAATCAAAAGGTTAGGCCAGTCCCGGCCAGATGACAAGAACCGATTCCCGCCAAATTATAGAAAGGCCCGAAAAACCACGTTGCCCAGCTTGAGCCCCCGGGGGGTAAGCCGCAGGCTATCACCTTGCCACTCCACCAGGCCCTGCCCCTGCAACCCCTCGAGGGTGCCTCCGTATTCATCCTGCACCCTCACCCCAAAGCGGTTCAAAAAGCCCTTCGCTGATAGCCCGTCGGCGGTACGCAGGGCCAGGATCACCGTTTCGGCCATGGTTCCTTTTCCGTCCAGCCGGTCGAACTCCGCCCGCGGAGAAAGACCGGCCTGTACCGCTTCAACGTAGGCGGAAGGATCCCCCAGGTTGGTCTCCCGGCTCCCCTTCAGATAAGAGGCAGCCCCGGCACCCACCCCCACGTATTCCCCGTTGCGCCAGTAGAGCTCGTTGTGCCGGCACCGGAAGCCGGGACGGGCAAAACTGCTGATTTCGTATGCCTCGTATCCGGCTTGGCCCAGGTATTCCCGCGTCAAGTCGAACATCGCCTCTTCCGTCTCCTCGTCAGGCAGCACCAGCTCTCCCCGTTGCCACCAGCGGTAAAAGGAAGTCCCCGCTTCCACCTGTAGGCCGTACGCGGAGATGTGCTGGGGCTGGAGCCCGACCGCCTCCTCCAGGTCCCGGCGCCACACGGAGAGGTCCTGCCCCGGAAGCCCGTAGATCAGGTCCAGGCTGACGTTGGGAAACCCCTCCGCGCGTGCCCCAGCCACCGCTTCCCGGGCCTCCTCAGGCGAGTGGATGCGCCCCAGACGGCGTAACAGGCCGGGGCGGAAACTCTGCACCCCGAAGCTGATGCGGTTATAACCGGCTTCCAGCAGAGCAGGGAAATCCCCAGCGGCGACGGTTCCCGGGTTGGCCTCCACGGTTATCTCGGCCCCGGGTGCCAGCCTTAAATGGTCCCTCACCATTTTCAGCAGGCGCCCCAGAGGCCCGGGACCCAGCAGGGTGGGAGTTCCGCCACCCACGTAGACGGTGGCTACCTTCCGTCCTTCGACCAGGGGCGCCGCCCAGGCCAGTTCCCGCGCCAGGGCGTCCACGTAACCCGGAAAGAGAGAATCCAGCCCGGCGTAGGAATTGAAATCGCAATAATGGCATTTGGAGCGGCAGAAGGGAAGGTGCACGTAGAGTCCTAGCGTCTCAATCCTCCACCTTCAGCACGGCCATGAAGGCCTCCTGGGGAATCTCCACCGACCCCACCTGCTTCATGCGCTTC
>JAMDAP010000059.1:768-6829 GCA_023484675.1 Bacillota bacterium | reverse complement strand
TGTCCCCCGCCCGCAGGGGCAGAGGCGTCAACAGCCTCAGGTCGCGCGCGAAGAAGAAGGTCGAGAGAACATAGAGCACGCCGAAACTCAGGGCTAAGGCCTGACCCGCGGTGAAGGCAAAGGTCAGCACCACCTCCCCCTGGCCCATGGCCGATCCGGCCAGGTAGAAGCCGAAGGCGGCGCTGCTCAGCATGGCGATCAGGGGGGCAAAGCCCAGCAAGGCCAGGGGGGCAAGCAGGAACGCCACCTTGGACCGGCCCCGCCGCTGGGTGAATCCGCGCCAGGCCATGATCAACTGAACCCGCAGCAGGGCCTTGACCACAGCCCACCGGCCGGGAGCGGGCTGGGCGCCGGCGCCGGCGGCGCCGGCGCCAGAGGCGCGACGCGTCATCTCCGTCCCGCTCATGATTCCGTCAGCTCCAGGAAGATGGTTTCCAGGGACTCGCCGTCACGGCCCTCCCCTTGGCGCAACTCCTCCATCGTGCCCAGGGCGATCAGGCGGCCCTTGTTGATGATGCCCACCCGGTCGCAGAGCCGCTCCGCCACCTCCAGCACGTGGGTGCTGAAGAAGACGGTGTTGCCGCGGGCGCAGTGATCGGCCATCAGCTGCTTCAGGTCGTGGGCGGAGCGCGGGTCCAGGCCCACCATGGGCTCGTCCAGCACCCACACCGGCGGCTCGTTGAGCAGGGCCGAGATCAGCACCAGCTTTTGCTGCATGCCGTGCGAGTAGCCGCCGATGCGATCCTTCAAGGCCCCGGTCAGTTCAAAGGTCTCGGCCAGGTGTTCGATCCGCTCACGCCGCTGGGCCGGCGGCACGCCAAAGACGTCGCCGATGAAATTCAGATACTCCAGGCCGCTCAGGCGGTCGTAGACCTCGGGCGTGTCCGGCACGAAGCCGACCTGCCGCTTGGCCTCCAGGGGCTGGCGCGCCACGTCGATGCCGTTGACGATCACCCGGCCCTGATCCGCGCGCAGCAGGCCCACCAGCATCTTGACGGTGGTGGTCTTGCCCGCCCCGTTGGGCCCCAGGAATCCGAAGATCTCCCCGGGCCGGACCTCCAGGGTCAGGTCGTCGACAGCCTTCTTCATTCCCTTGTCGTAGCTCTTGCTGACATGGCTCAGTTCGATCATCGGTGGGTCCTCCTGTTGGGCGCCCTGTCCAAATTCCGCGGAGACGATGGCTGCGAAGGTGGCTCTTGCCGCCTGAGATGCCGCTGACTTCAATCAGCGGAGTAGGTTGCCTAAACGTTTCTCCGCAGACTCTTGGACAGTTGATAAACCATGAACTGGTTGAGGCTCACGCCTTCCTTCTTTGCGCGCTCAATCAGCTCCTTGTGCAGAGACTTGGGGGCACGAAGGAGAATGCGGCCCGAGTAGTCTTCGTCTGCGGGCTCCGGAATGGCTTCGCCATGGCTCAGCGCGTCCAACAACCAGCTCCTCTTCGCATCCTGCGCCATGGCATGGGCGTCTTCGAGTGTTTCGCCCTGCGTCAAACAACCGGGAAGCTCCGGAAACTCGACCACGTAGCCGCCTTCAGGGTCCGGGTGAAAAATCATTTGATACGGCAGGCCCATGTAGTAGTCCAAGTCCTTGCGACGCTCCTCAGCCACGCGAATCGTCCCCCTCCGAGTTAAGTCCTTCAAGCAGGATTATGGCCTTCTTGACATAAACGGACTTGAGGAATGGCCTGTTGTGCGGTACGACCAGTTTCTGCCCGCCTTTACGATAAACGTAATGGCTGGAGCCTCCACCCGGTTGGCTCACCTCAAAGCCCGCTCTGCGAAGGAGCTTGTCTAGCTCCTCGAAGCGAACCGCCTTTGGATTGCGTGAAACTGATTCGTAGAGCTTCCTCAAGGTGGTCACGACATTCCCAACCTTTCGATGCCATGATAGCACGGGAGATAGCATAATGCCAGTTAGAAAAAGGAGGCCGGAGTCACTCAGACCCCGGCCCCTACATGAGAAAACTTCCGTGGACCATCTACGTCGTACCGTCTCGTTCGTCACTTCAGACAACCAATCCTCCTGCCGCGAGCACCGGTTTTGGTGGCAGGACCATGGTGCTCCACCTGATGGTGAAACAAGGCTACCGATCTCCTATGAGCCCCTTGCGAAGCCGCAGCTCTCAACCCCGGCTTCGGCCGAGGAGTTTCCGCTGCACCGCAGTCCAAGCCATCTCGGCCTCCTCCACCCTCAAGGCCAAGACGGCAGCCACATAGACCAGCGCGCCCACGGCCATGGATAGGCCCAACGACGATGCCTGTTGGCGAAGGGCCGGCGCCACGCCCGCAGGCGCCAGGTGGGTGAGGGCGACCAGCGCTCCGGACATGGCCAGGGAGGCCAAGGCGATTTTCCCAAGGGTCACGATGTTGCGGCGATAGCCGAGCGCGCCCAGCTTGCGGCGGAGGCCAACCAGCAGGAGCGCGGAAGTGACCACGGCGGCCGCGGAATTGGCCAGGGCCAGCCCGGCATGGGCGAGCGGGCCCACCAGCAGGTAATCGAGGGCGATGTTGACCGTGGTGCCCACCGCCCCGATGAGCATCGGCGTCAGGGTGTCGCGCAGCGAGAAGAAGGTGGTGGTCAGCACCGCGTTCGCCCCCAGGCCGACCATGCCCGCAGCGTAGTAGAGCAAGGCTGCGGCGGTGGCTGCAGTAGCGGTGGCGTCGAAGGCCCCGTGCTGAAACAGCAGCCGCACCAGAGGCTGGCGCAGCACCACCAGGGCGAAGGCCGCCGGCAGGGTGACGAGGGCAACCAGTCGTAAGCCAGTGCCCAGGGTGTCCTTCAGTCCCGTAAGGTTCTCCTTCGCGGCCATCTCCGACAGGGTCGGGTAGATCACCGTCGCCACCGCCATGGCGAAGATGCCAAGGGGCAGTTGGCGCAACTTGTCGGCAAAGCTCAGGGCGGCAATACTCCCGGCCGGCAGCCTCGACGCCAGTCCCCGATCGACCAGCACGTAGACCTGGCTGAAGAGGGCACCGGCGAGAATGGGCGCGGCGAGGGCGAGGGTCCGCCTTACGCCGGCCTCCATCGGCTCAAACCTCAGCTGAAAGCGGAAGCCCCGCTTCATCAGCGGCGGAAGCTGCACCAGCAGACTGAGGGCCATACCGGCGGCCAGACCCATGGCCAGGCCCTCAACCCCCAAGCCCATGACCCCAACCAGCCCCACCAGGGCGGCGACGACGACCAGGTTCTGGACAATGGCGGCGGCTGCCGGCGCGAAGAAGTGGTGGAAGGAATTGAGGACGGACTTGACCGGCGCAGCCAGAGCGGTGAAGACCATGGCGGGGAAGATGAGGCGCGTGGCCGTAACCGCCAGGCGGAAGGTGGCAGGATCGAACCCGGGGGCCATCAAGCGGACCAGCCAGGGTGCCGCCACCACGCCGGCGGCGGCCAGCAGCAGAGAGACCGCGCCGGTCAGGGTAAAGATCGAGTCCGAGAGAACCCAGGAGTCCTCCCTTCGCCCCCCCGACAGCCGCTCCGCAAACATGGGCAGAAAGGCCGTGCCGATGGCGCCGATCACCACACCGGACAGGAGGGTCGGGATGGTCATGGCCACCACGTAGGCGTCCGTCTGCGCCGAGGCCCCGAAGTAGAGGGCAATGAGCTGATCGCGGACGAAGCCGAGCAACTTGGAGCCGATGGCCAGGGCCGTCACCAGGACGGTGGCTTTGGCGATCGCTGTCCGATTCACAGGCCATCCCCCAAAACGAAAGAAGGTGCCTTCCAGAAGAAGGCGCCTTCGATCTTTCGCCCCGCGCGGAATCAATCCCTGCCGGCGTTTGCGAACACGCACCGCGCCTGCCGGCACGAGGGCCAGTACGGCGGCGAAGAGGACCCAAGAAACTAGGCCGCCTCGGCCTCCTCCTCTTCCTGAACGTTCTTCTTCAGAGCGTTCACCATCAAAGCCGTGACCACGGTGCCGGCGGCCAAGACCACCAGGTAGAGCCAGGGCTTGCCGATCAGGGGCACGACGAAGATGCCGCCGTGGGGCGCCCGCAGGGTGTTGCCGAAGATCATCGACAGGGCTCCGGCCACCGCCGAGCCGGTCATGATCGACGGGATCACTCGCAGGGGGTCAGCCGCCGCGAACGGGATGGCCCCTTCCGTGATGAAGGAGATGCCCATCACCGCCGCCGCCTTGCCGGCCTCGCGCTCCCGCTTGGTGTACTTCTTGGGCGCCAGCCAGGTGGCCAGCGCCAGGCCCAGAGGTGGGGTCATGCCCGCCGCCATGATCGCCGCGTGGGGCTGGAAGACGCCGGCGGAGATCATCGCCAGGCCAAAGGTATAGGCCACCTTGTTGACCGGGCCGCCCATGTCAAAGGCCATCATGAGACCGAGGATGATGCCGAGAAGCGCTGCGTTGATGCCGCTGAGGCTCTTCAGCCAGTTGGTGAGGGCATCCATCAGGGTCTTGATCGGGGTTCCGATTACCGTCACCATTAACAGGCCCACGATCGCGCCCGAGAGCAGCGGCACGATCAGCACCGGCATCAGGCCGGCCAGGCCGCGGGGAACGGGGATCTTCTTGACCCACTGGGTGACGTAGCCGGCCAGCAGGCCGCCGATCAGGGCGCCCAGGAATCCGGCGCCGATCTTGCCGGCCAGGGCGCCGGCGATCATGCCGGGGGCGATGCCCGGCCGGTCGGCCATGGAGAAGGCGATGAAGCCGGCCAGAATCGGGATCATCAGGTTGAAGGCCGTGCCACCCACCTGCATCAGGTAGTCGGCCAGGCTGCCCTTGACCTCGAACCCCTTGTACCCGCCAACCGCAAAGGACAGGGCGATGAGAATGCCGCCGGCAGTTACGAAAGGAATCATGTAGGACACGCCGGTCATCAGGTGCTTGCGAAGGCCACCGCTTTCCATAGGTTCCGCCTCCCCTTTCTGTGAGTCCTTTTCTGCCCGCTACTTGGCCACTGCCTGCTCGGCCTGCTCCAGGATCTGGGCAGGCTTCTTGATCGCCTCCGAGACGCCGGCCTTGACCAGGGGCTTGCCCGAGAAACGCTCTGCCCGCAAGACGTTCATATCCACAGCAAAGATGACGACGTCGGCGTCGGCCACGTCCTTGGCGGTGATCTCGTTTTCCAGGCCCATCGACCCCTGGGTCTCGACCTTGATCTTGTGGCCGCGCTTCTTGGCTTCCCGCTCCAGGGCCTCGGCGGCCATGTAGGTGTGAGCGATGCCCGTGGGGCAGGCAGTGACGGCCAGAATCTTCATTCCTCCTCCTCCTCCTCTCCGCTCGCGGCGATATCGCCCGCTCCGGGAACGGCATGATCCGCAGTGGCGTCCACGCGTTCCAGGGCCTCAAGCACCTCGGCCGGAGTGCGAGCCGCCTCCAGGCCGGTGCGGAATCCCTCATCCAACAAGAGCCGGGCCAGCCGGGCCAGGATCCGCAGGTGGGCGTCGCCCGCCCGAGCCTCCGGCACCGCCAGCAGAAAGACAGCGAGCAAGAACACCATCCGCACCAGTTCATTGGGGTCGTCGGTGGCGGCGTTGCCAGCGCCGGGATCAACCCAGGCCATGCCCCGAGCCAGCCGCCCGAAGGCCACCGCCGGCCGCGCCACCGCCTCCGTCTTGCCGTGGGGGATGGCCACGCCGTAGCCCACCGCGGTGGAGTAGAGCTTCTCCCGATCGAGGACCGCCGCCACGTAGGCCTCCAGGGAAGTAAGCGCGCCGTCGATCTCCAGGCGCCGGGCCAGGGAGGTGATGGCCGCCACCTTGTTGGCGGCCTCCAACTCCAGATCGATATAGGATGGGTGAATCAGGTCCGCCAGCTTCATGTTGTACCTCCGGTTGAGGGGGCCGCTTGTACGGTTTGTCGGGTCGGCGCCGTGGGGGGCCGTGCCGTCAAACCCCTGCGGTGCCGCGGGGTCGCACGTCCATCGTGATCTGCGTCAGGAGCGACTGCGCCTGCTGCGGGTTGGGACGGCCGGAGTGCGAGCCGCCTCCAGGCCGGTGCGGAATCCCTCATCCAACAAGAGCCGGGCCAGCCGGGCCAGGATCCGCAGGTGGGCGTGGCCCGCCCGGGCCTCCGGCACAGCGAGCAAGAACACCATCCGCA
>JAMDAP010000059.1:0-758 GCA_023484675.1 Bacillota bacterium | reverse complement strand
GGTCGCACGTCCATCGTGATCTGCGTCAGGAGCGACTGCGCCTGCTGCGGGTTGGGACGGCCGGGGCCCTCCTGGGCCACCGCCGATGCCGCCACCGCCACGCCCTGGCACACGGCCTCCGGGGCGCTGCGGCCGTCAAGCAAAGCCGCCACCGTCCCGGCGATCAGCGAGTCACCGGCCCCCACGGTACACCGGACCGGCACCGCCGGCGACCGGGCCCAGCCAGTCTGCTCTCGGGTGGCGAAGGCGCATCCTTCCACTCCCAGCGAGATCAGGGCCAGCTCCACGCCGTGGTCCACCAGGGCGGCCGCCATCTCAGCGGCTTCCGATAGGGTGCCCGGCTTTGCACCAAACAGGTGCGCCGCTTCCGCGGCGTTGGGCTTCACCAGATAGGGCCGCTCCTGCAGCCCGGCCTGCAGGGCCTCACCGTCAGCGTCCAGGACCACCCGGCGGCCCTGTTCCCGGCCGAGCCGCACCAGCCGGCCATAGTCCTCCGGCGCCACACCGGGCAGGGCGCTGCCCCCCACGGCCAGCATCCGGACGTCGGAGCCAAGAGCCGTCAGCTTCGCGATCAAGGCCTCCAGATCGGCGGGGGTCGCCTCCGGCCCTGGCTCGTTGACCTCGGTGACAACGCCGGCGGCGTCTACCAGCTTCAGGTTGGTGCGGGTCTCGCCCCGCACCCAGAGGAAGTCCGAGGCCATCCTCTCGCGCCGCAGCAGCTCCGCCACCAGCCGGCCGGTGTGGCCGGCGAGAAAGCC
>JAMDAP010000194.1:4064-6930 GCA_023484675.1 Bacillota bacterium | reverse complement strand
GATTACGTTCCTTGAACTGACGAGGGCTTCGCGGACGGTCATCAGGCCATTGAACTTGAAGTCCGAGTTCTCCGGCCAGAAGGTCTCCTTGCCGTTGACCCTGTAGTACGTGGGGGAGTCGTCAAAGACGGTGCCGGGAGTGATGCCGGAGTCCAGCGCCGGGGAGTAGACGACGATCGGCTTGATGGACGAACCCGGCTGACGCAGCACGCCGTCGGCCGCGCCGGGCTTGCTGGGCGGCACAGCCCGGTTGAGGCCGCGGGCATGGTCGTGCACGCGCCCGCCCACCATGGCCCGGATGGCGCCGGTCTGGGCATCGACGAAGACAGCGGCCGCCTGCATGAAAGGCGTATCCTTGCTGACCGGGAACGCCTTGTCGAGCACGGCGTGAACGGCGTCGTCGGCCGCCTTCTGGGCGTCCAGGTCAAGGGTGGTGTAGATGCGCAGGCCGCCCTCGTATACGGCCTTCTCACCGTACTTGGGAATGAGCCGGTTGACGACGTAGTCCACAAACCAGGCGCCGGTGTAGTCCAGGCCCTGCTTCAGACCCGCCAGCTTCACGCCCTGGATGGTCTTGGTGGCGGGCTCGTACGTCAGGCGGGCCTGGTCGGCCTCGGCGGGAGTGATATAGCCATAGGCGACCATGGCGTCCAGGACCTCGTGCTGCCGGGCCACCGCTGCTTTGGGGTTGTTGTAGGGGGAGTAGCCCTCGGGAGCCTGGGGCAGGCCGGCCAGCAGCGAGGCCTCCGCCAGGGTCAGGGACTCCTTGGTCAGGTCTTTGCCGAAATAGACCTTGGCGGCCGCCTGGGCGCCGTAAGTGCCGTTGCCAAAGGAGACCTCGTTGATGTAGGCTTCGAGTATCTCCTGTTTGGTATAGCGCCGCTCCAACTCCAGCGCGTAGACCAGCTCTTTGGCCTTGCGGATGAAGGTCTTGTCCAAGCTATTCAGGATGGCGTTGCGCGCCAACTGCTGCGTGATGGTCGAGGCTCCCTCATGCAGGCCGCGGCCGGTGATGTCCACCCAGACGGCGCGCAGGATGCCCCGGAAGTCAACGCCATGGTGCTGGTAGAACCGGTGATCCTCGATGGCCACGATGGCATCCTGCAAGTCCTGCGGCATCTGTGACAGCTTGATGGGAACGCGGTTCTCCTCAGCGTAGAGGTTTCGGATTTCCTTGCCGTGGACATCATAGACGATTGAGCTCATGTTCTGGCGCAGCCCGCCCAGTGCGTCCAGGGACGGCAGGCCACGGACCAGGGTGAAGAAGAAGGTGGCGCCGGTACCGAAGGCCAGCAGAATGCCGGCAAGCACGGCCACCAGGAGCAGGCGCCCCAGATGAAGGCGTCGGGCCGGGCGCTTTGCTGTTTTTCGTTCCGTGCGCGAGACAGGCGTAGACATAATGGCCCTCCCTTCCTGCAGAATTCGTCGGCCGGGGCTCCATTCCCTTTCCGCGCCCCGGCTCAAAAAATTGCTAGCAGTGGGTATTTCATGCTATACTGACGGCAAATCTTCAAACTGGTTCTGGCAATGAGGGAGAGAAGTACTCGGGCCGCCTGGCTGAAGAGAGGCCGTGGCCGGTGCAAACGGCGGTCAGGTCCCGGCGAACTCTGACGCCTTATGGTAGCAGGGAGCGGAGCCGGCGGCAAGCAGGGTGGTATCGCGAGTATCCCTCGCCCCTGGGTGGGCGGGGGGTTTTTGTTTCTGCCCGGCCATTCTGCTTAGCGGGAGGAAGCCACACATGTCCGCACAATGGTTTCAGTCGCTCAGCGTCAAGGAGCAGATGGACACCCTGATGCGCGGCGTGGCCGATGTGGTCTCTGCCGAGGAACTTGAGGCCAAGCTCAGGCGTTCCGCCAAGACCGGGAAGCCCCTGCGCGTCAAGCTGGGCATCGACCCCACCGGCTTCGACCTGACCCTCGGTCACACCGTGCCGCTGCGCAAGCTGAAGGCCTTCCAAAGCCTTGGTCACCAGGTGGTCCTGATCATCGGCGACTACACGGCGCAGGTGGGCGACCCCACCGGCCGCAACGAGGCCCGGCCGCAGCTCACCCACGAGCAGACCCTGGCCCACGCCAGGCACTACGTGGAGCAGGCAGCCAGGGTGATCGACATCGGCCGCCTGGAGATTCGTTACAACAGCGAATGGCTGGCTCCGATGAACTTCGCCGACGTGATCCGTCTGGCCAGCACGACCACCGTGGCCCGAATGCTGGAGCGGGATGATTTCAGCAAGCGGTACCACGAGGGACGGCCCATTTCCCTGCACGAGTTCTTCTACCCCCTGATGCAGGGCTACGACTCCATCGCCGTCCAGGCCGACGTGGAACTGGGCGGCACCGACCAGACCTTCAACCTGCTGATGGGCCGGGAACTGCAGCGCGATGCCGGCATGGAGCCGCAGGTGTGCATGACCAACCCCATCGTCGAGGGCCTGGACGGTGTGGAGAAGATGTCCAAGTCCAAGGGCAACTACATAGCTGTTGCCGACACCCCCGACGAGATGTATGGCAAGGCGATGTCCATCCCTGACAATCTCATCGTCAAATACCTGACCCACTTCACCGAGATGCCCCTGAGCGAGATCGCTGCTCTGGAGCGGGCCGTGGCCGGAGGCATGAACCCGCGGGACGCCAAGATGCGCCTGGGTCGGGAGCTGGTGTCGCTCTACCACGATGCCGAGGACGCTGCGGCTGCCGAGGAGCGATTCAAGGCACTCTTCCAAAAAAGGGGCCTGCCTGAGGACATGCCCGAGTTCCATCCCGACCCGACCCTGCTGGAGGACGGCGTTGCCGCCGCGGTGCGGCTGCTCGTCGCTGCCGGCCTGGCGGCCTCGGCCAGCGAGGCTCGGTGAAGTGGGTCAGGTATT
>JAMDAP010000194.1:0-4054 GCA_023484675.1 Bacillota bacterium | reverse complement strand
TATGGCGGCTCATCGCCCAGGGCGGCGTCTCCGCCGACGGGGAACGGGTGCAAGACGAGCAGGCGGTGCTGGCCCTGCGCGACGGCATGGTGCTTAAGGTTGGCAAGCGCAAGTTCGCCCGCGTGCGGCTCCCATAACACAATAGAGCTGAGCCGGCGGGCCGGAGGACGGGCGCTGCCTGCACCTCCGGCCCAATCGTTTCCAGGCCTGAGCGGCGGGCCGACGGCATAGGATGAACCCCTGGGGAGGGGTGTGTCCGAATGCGCTGGTGGCTCTTGTGGCGTCGGGCCTGGCGACGGCGGGCAGGAGACGAGTGGGGACGATCCTCCGATTCTTTCATCGACCCGGCGGGAAAGGCAGGGGAGCCATCCTTCCTGTACCCATACCCGCCGGGAGGCGCGCGTCGCGGTACCTCTGCGCGGAGCCGCTCCTCGTTCAGCTACGGCCGGCCCGGGAGCCGGTGGCTGAGACGCCTGGCCAGCTTGGCCCTGATCTTGGTGCTGGTCGCCGGCCTGTTCGGCTTCACCCTGTATAGGGTCGACCGGCGCTTCCGGCCGTCCCTGCAGGCCATCGGTGAGATGAAGGCCAAGGCCGTCGCTTCCCAGGCGGTCAACGAGGCCCTTTCCCAGGACGTCTTTGCCGGCGTGCGCTATGACCAGCTGATGGACGTGAAGATGGACCCAGAGGGCAAGCGCATTCTGCTGCTCCAGGCCAACGGGCCGGAGCTGGCGCGCATCGCCGGCCGGGCCCAGCGTCAGGTGTGGGAGCGCCTAGCGCAGCTCAACGGCCAGGCGATCCGCGTGCCGCTGGCGCAGGTTGCCGGCTGGTCCCTCTTCGGCAACTGGGGGCCCACCATCCCCGTCGCCTTCCACCCCATCGGCGCCGCGGTGACCGACATTCGCCAGGTCTTTCAGTCGGGCGGCATCAACCAGACCCAGCATATCATCTATGCCCACACCGAGGTCACCATTCGCGTGCTGGTGCCCTTGGTGAGCAAGGACGTGGTGGTGACCACCAACACCTTTATCACGGCGGCGGTGCTCAACGGCGAGGTGCCTTCGTTTTACCTGAGCAGCAGCGGCCAGTCTCCGTCCCTGCCGCCGGTGCTACTGCCGGGAACACCGTTCAGTCCGGAGACCGGCGGCGCCTTTCCTCCACCACCACGTTAAGGTGTTGAGCGGGCTCAAATCCTCCGAGATTTTTCCGCGATTTCCTTGACACTGATTTCATGCCTCGGATATAATCACCACTGTCAGGCGCTCCCAGGAAGGGACGCCCATCTACGAAGGGAGGCTCGTGAAGATGATGCTGTTCATCATCGCCTTCACCAACAATGCAATTGATGGCACCTCCATGTCTTCACGGCCTGCAGCTCGGCCCCGATAGTACTTCGGGCACGTCCGGGTCACAGGCCGCGCAAGGCGCCTGTGACCCGTTTCTTTTCGCTCGGCCATGCCCTGCCCTAAGGGCATCCCCGTGCGTGTGAAACTCGGCCATGGGCGCAAACAACCGCCCATGGTTTTTCTTTTTGGTCCGAAGGGAGGGCGTGTTCGGATTGATTCATACGAACGGATACCCCGCCGTTGTCTGCAGCGGGGTGAGCAAGACCTTTGTGGAAGCGAAAGACGGCGCTGAAGAAGCCGAGGACGCGCCCAGGCTCTGGTGGTCTCAGGCGCGCCGGCGGCGCCGCGTGGAGGCCGTCCGGGACATCAGCCTGGAGGTCAAGAAGGGCGAGATCTTCGGCGTGCTGGGCCCCAACGGCTCCGGCAAGTCGACCCTGATCCGCCTCATGGCCACACTGCTGCTTCCTGACCAGGGCAGCATCAGCATTTTCGGCAACGATGTCGGCCGCGACCGCCTGGCGGTGCGGCGCCTTATCAACAGAGTTTCGGCCGACGCTGCTTTCTTCAAGAAGCTTTCGGCCCTGGAGAACCTCCGCTACGCGGCCCGCCTCTACGGCGTCCCCGTGGGAGAGGGGCAGCGCAAGGCCACGGAGATCCTGGAGCGGCTCGGCTTTGCCGCCAAGAAGGCACGGGTGCCCCTGGAGAACCTGTCCCGGGGCCAGCAGCAGAAGGTGGCCATCGCCCGCGCTCTGCTGACTTCCCCGGTGCTCCTGCTGATGGATGAGCCCACCACCGGCCTGGACCCCAGGTCCAAGAACGACGTCCAGGACTTCGTCCTGGAGCTGCAGCGAGAGTACGACACCACGATCATCCTGACCAGCCACGACATGGCCGAGTCGAACCGGCTCTGCAACCGCGCCGCGTTTATCGATAACGGCCGCATCGTGGCCATGGATACCCCGGAGGCCTTGAAGGCTCGCGTTCCCCACGGAGGGAAGGAAGCGAGCCTGGAGGACGCCTTCTTTTACTACACCGGCCGCGACGGGTCCGGTGACAACCGGGAGGAGGATGCGGCGGAATGAGCGGTATTGCCCAGGAGCTGCGCGCCAGCTACGCCTTTGTCGAACGCAACTTTTACCTTGTCCGGCGCTACCTGGGCTGGGAGGTCGTCTTCCTTGTTTACACCATGGTCAATACGTTGACTATCGGCCTCATTGGCGTGGACAGCACGGGCGGGACCGGCGGGCAGCCGGCCAGTGCCCTTGCCAACGAGCGGGTGCTCTACCTGATCATCGGCGCCCTGCTTTGGGGCTTTCTCTCCATCCTCTTTGAGACGGTCAGCGAGGCCGTGGCCTGGGAACGCTGGGAAGGCACCATTGAGTACACCTTCATGGCCCCCATCCACCGCTTCACCCACCTCGGCGGCACCTGCCTCTTCGGCATCGTCTACGGGGTATTGCGGACCGTCCTGGTGCTGGTGGCTGTGGTCTTCTTCTTTCGGCTGGATCTGCACCAGGCCAACCTCTGGGCGGCCCTGGCGGTGCTCGTGCTCTCCAGTTTCTCCTTCATGGGCATGGGCCTCATTGCCGCCGTGCTGCCCCTGATGTCGCCGGAACGCGGCCCTCAGGCTACGCACATCGTGCAGGCTCTGCTGCTGCTGGTGTCCGGCGTCTACTACGGCGTCTCCGCCCTGCCCCACTGGCTGCAGCCGCTGGCCGCGCTCTCGCCGGCTACGTATACCCTGAACGCGGCCCGCGAAGCCCTGCTCCACGGGGCAGGGCTGGCCCAGGTGGCGCCCGACCTCTGGCGTCTGGTGGCCCTGGGGCTGGTGCTGATCCCCATGGGCCTCGGCGCCTTCGCCTGGGGCGAGCACTATGCCCTGCGCACCGGCAAGCTGAAGCGGAACGGCTAGCAAGAGGCGCTCCCGGTTTATCGTTTACACGCATAGAGAAGGGCGGCCTGGGGCCGCCCTTCTGGGTATTGCTCAACTTAGCGGGTGGTTGCACGAGTGGTGCCAGCGAAAGTACCGCCGGCGCCGGCGCCGCCGCCCAACTGCTGCTCCGCCTGCTGGATCATGTACTTGACCATCTGGCCGCCAACCCGCCCAGCTTCGCGGGTTGGGATGTCACCGGCGTAACCCTGAAGGTTGACACCGATCTGGGAGGCGATCTGGTTCTTCAGGTTATCAAGGTTCTGACGCGCCTGAGGGACGAGGACCTGGTTGCTGCGCTGCCCATCAGCCATGCTTGTCACCTCCTCTATAGTGGCTGGTATTAATGTTGTCTGCGTCCAGGTGGGCAATACCTTGAAACATCTTCCTCCGAGACGGAGCATACTTCGCTTGGACTGTTCTTGACAGGTCTGGAGCGTCCTGGTAGCATGAGGGTGAGTCAAAGAAACAAATACAGTGTGGATTACTAGGATATAAGGAGTGAGGAATCATGGCTATTGCCGCGTCGGTTACCGAGTTGGTGGGCAACACGCCCCTGGTCCGACTGAACCGGGTGACGCAGGGCCTGGGTGCAGAGATTGTCGCCAAGCTTGAGTACTTGAACCCGGCCGGGAGCGTCAAGGATCGTATCGGCCTGGCGATGATCGAGGACGCTGAGCGCCGTGGCATCCTGACCAAGAACACGGTGATCGTCGAGCCGACCAGCGGTAACACGGGCATCGCCCTGGCCTTCGTCGCCGCTGCCCAAAGCTACGAGCTA
>JAMDAP010000019.1 GCA_023484675.1 Bacillota bacterium | reverse complement strand
CCACCTGGCGATCGTACACCTGGGCCACCACCGCCGGTACCCCGGCCGCGGGAAGGTCCTCGGCGGTCCCGGGCGACAGCGACAACGCGTCCAGGATCACCAGGCCTCGCGCGGGATCGAGGCGAAGGGCGGTGAACAGCGCGTCCAGAAAGCTGGCGCCGGCCACGATCTCCGCAGTCACCCCTGCTTCCGGAGCCCTGTCCAGCAGGCGCCGCACGCTTTCCTCGGCTACCAGCGGATGCCCGGGGACGGCGTAGACCAGGTCGCCGCGGGCAACCTCGTGTAACAGGTGATCGACGATGGCGTCGTAGACGGCGTCAAAGCTCGGGAGCGAATCGTAAAGGCCGTCAAAGGTTTGAAACCTCACCCGGCGTTCCTCCAGGGACGAGACTGTGGGGTGCACGCCAGTGCGCAGCCAAACGGGAAGCCCGCTGGTCAGGGCAGCCCAGGTCCCGGCGGGCACTGCCGCGGCTGCCCCAGGGCCGAGTCCCACCACCAGGAGGCGCCGCTGTTGCCCAAGCCCTCCGTTCGCCAACACTTGCTCCTTCACGGGCCACCTTCCTTCCCTTCTACCGGATGAAGGGCAGGCGCTGAGCGATGCGGGCCAGGCCCGGCGCCACCTCCAGATCGCTGCGGTTGATTCCACCCAGCAGCAGCAGTGCCACCCCATAGGTTGCCACGCCGACCGTGATTGCCGCCAGCGTGGCCACGCCGTTGCTGGGCCAGAGGGAGTAGAGCCAGCCATAGCTGCCGGCCACTGCCAGGCCCATGGCTACCGACGCCAGGCAGGGCTTGATCACCATGCCCATCCACTCAAACACGGAGCCGACCAGCCACTGCGCCAGGCTCAGGTTCAAGGCGGCGGCTACAAAAAAGCCTATGGCGGTGGCGTAAGCCGCGCCGCTGACGCCGAGGTTCGGGTTGGCGGTCAGCACCCAGGTCAGGATCAGCTTCACAACGGCCCCCGCCGCCAGGTTCCAGACAGGTGCCGTCACCTTGCCCAATCCCTGCAGGATGGCGGAAGACGTCATCTGCAGCGGCACAAAGATCACGGCCCCGGACAGGGCGCGGGTCACCGCCCCGGCGCCCGAGTCCCGGAAGAGCAGGAGCTGGATGGGGGAGGCCAGCAGGTACAGGCCCACCAGGGCCGGTATGGTGAGAAGGAGGGTCATCCGCACGGCAGCGGCGGAGTGCTGCCGGATCTGTTCCTTCCGACCCAGCACCAGAGCTTCGGAAACGGCCGGCACCAGGCTGTTGGCGATGGCAAAGGTGAGAACCGTGGGGAGGTTGACCACCGTCGTGGCAGGCCCTTTGAGCTGGCCAAAGGCGGTGGTTGCGGCGCTCAACTGAAAGCCCGCGGCCGTCAGGCGGTGCAGCACCAGGTTGGTGTCCACCAGCATGAACAGCTGGAACATCAGGCTGGCGAGCGAAACCGGCACCGCCAGCCTCAAGGTCTGGCGGAAGACGTTCAGGATCGGTTCCGGCTTGCCGGAGGTCGGTCTGGTGTCCGGCGGCTTCTCGACCCTGCGAGCACGCGAGTAGGCATAGACCAGGTAGATCAGTCCGGCGACGGCGCCCGCCGCGGCCCCGGTGGCGGCGCCGGCCGCCGCCCAGTCGAGGCCGCGGGGCAGCAGCAGATAGGCCAGGGCCAGCATCACCGCGACCCGGGCGAGCTGCTCCACCACCAGCGATACGCCCACCGGCATCATCACCTGCAGTCCCTGAAACCAGCCCCGGTAAGGCGCCATCAGGCTCACCAAGAAGATGGCCGGAGCCACGGCCACAAAGGACAGGTAAGCGGCGGGATTGCCAAAGCCCTGGGTGGCCAGGAAGGGCGACGCCCAGAAAAAGACCACGGAAAAGACCAGGCCCAACGTTCCCATGAGCCAGGCAGAAAGTCGAAAGATGCGGTGGGCCCCGGCTTCGTCGCCCAAGGCCATCCGCTCTGCCACCTGCTTGGCGATGGCCACATTGATGCCGCTGGTGGACAAGCCGAGGATGATGGCGTAGTAGTCGTAGGAAGCGGTATACAATCCGTTGCCTTCCGGACCGATCATCCAGTAAAGCGGCAGCCGCTGAAAGACGCCGATCACGCGGGTGACCAGGGCTGCGGCCATGAGGATGAAGGCGCCGCGCACAAAGGAGTCCCGTTGGGCCACCCTCACAGGTAGCCCTCCTTCCCGAAGTGGGGTGCAAGTGCCCTTGCATTATACCAAACTGCGGGAAGGAAAAAAGTAGCGGACCGGAAGGCCGCTACTTTTCAGACTAGGCAAAGGCTACTGTTCCATCTGCTTGGCCAAGAATCCTGCCGCCGTTTCTGCCAGCTTCTGCTCCAATTCGCCCATGGTCACGTCCGGTTCGCGGGAACAGATGATGACGGCACCAATGGGGTCGCCGCCAGTAACGATGGGCGAGATGACGAACGCGGTGAACCTGGTTTCATCTTCATCGTCACCAATGATCGAGCCGCGGATGGCCTTGTTTTCGGCCGGCCTGTTCACCAGGATGGTCTTACGGTCTTCCATGACGCGTTCAACCAGGCTGCCGATCGCCTTGTTCAGAAACTCCTTCTTGGGTGTGCCCGAGACGGCGATGACCGTATCCCGGTCCGCAATGAGGGCGATATGTCCGATTGATTCGTAGAGAGAATCGGCGTACTCCTTGGCGAAGTCTCCGAGTTCTCCGATGGGTGAGTACTTTTTGAGAATGACCTCGCCGTCGCGATCGACAAAGATCTCAAGGGGGTCCCCTTCGCGGATGCGGAGGGTCCTTCTGATTTCCTTGGGGATGACCACCCGGCCCAGGTCATCGATACGCCGCACGATGCCCGTTGCTTTCATCAACAACCCCCCTTTGCCCAGGTGTGGTGTGTATGGTGCCGACGTCACCGATAGTATATAGAAGTGCTGTCACAATTATTCACATTTGGCAAGAAGGCTGCGGAGCTTGTCCGCAGCCTTCTTGGCTTTTGCTAACGTTGTCGGGCGGCTGATTTGCACCCCGCCCTTTCGGGGCTCGTCACTGCCTTTGAACTAGGGAGTGGCCGGTGCCGGTGCCGGTGCCGGTGCCGGTGCCTTGGCCCCCTCATCCTTCTTGGTGATTTTGGCCTTGCTCCTCAGGTCGGTGAGGAGCTTCTCCACGGCATCGTTCTGCTTCTGCTGCAGAACCTGCTCGCGGACCTGGTCTTTCACCTGGTCAAGGGGAACCACCTCTGGCATCTTGTGTTCGGTGACCTTGATAATATGGTACCCGAATTCGGTCTTTACCAGCGGTGAAATTGTACCGGGTTTCAAGGAAAATGCAGCCTGTTCGAACTCAGGCACCATCTGCCCCTTGGTGAACTCGCCCAGATCGCCGCCGTTGGCCTTGCTGCCCTCGTCGTCGGAATACCTCTTGGCCAAGGCGGCAAAATCCGCGCCTGGCTGCTGCGCCTCCTTGAGAACCTCTTCCGCCTTGGGCTGGATCTTGTTGTAGTCCTTGTCTTCGCCGACCTTGATCAGGATATGGCTGGCCCGCACCGTCTCCGGCGCGGTGAACCGGTCTGCCTTATGAGCTTCGTAGTAGGCGGTAACGTCCGCGTCGGTGACTGTGATGGCCTTCGTCACCTCGTCCAGCAAGGTCTGAACCGTGGCCTGCCGGGTGAGGGCGTCGTCAAAGTCCTTCTGGGTAATGTTGGCCTTCTTGAAGGCGTCTGCCTTCTGCCGCTGGGCCTCCACGCGCTGAGCGTCCGTGGGCTTGGGCGGGTTGTCCGGGGTGGCCTGAGCCACTACCTCGCGCGGCAGGTACTGGTAGAGCAACTGGTTGTTGAAGGCATCCATCTGCTCCTTGAGCTTGGCGGGGTCGGGCTTGATACCGCGGCGCTCCGCCTCCTGATAAAGCAGGGTCTCATCAACCATCGAGTCCAGGACTCGACCGCGATAGGCCTTGGCGTCGAACTGAGGCCCCTGCAAGTAGGCGTATAGGTTCAGGCGGGTATCCAGGTCCTTCTCCGTGATCTTTGCGCCGTTCACCGTGGCAGCCGCCGCATTGGCGCCGCAGCCGCTAAGGAGGAACGTCGCCAACACGAAGGCCGCGGCGACGGACCCTTTCCAAGTCACCTTGGGCACCGTTCCCACTCCATCTCCGTCAAAAAATAGGAAAAGGGGCATAGCCCCAAACCTACGCTATTGTAACACCCCGGAGGGCGCCAGGACAACCCCGGAAAGCTGCGGCAACAATTGCTCCAGGGCCTCCAGGAGCTGGTCCGTGTGGCTGGTCACCACCCTGGCGGTGAGGGTGGGGGAGGTGCGCCCCTGACTCAGGGCCAGCCGGCCGCGTAACTGCCTGTTCAGGGCTGAGAGTCGATCCGCAGCGATGAAGGGCCGCTCGGCGAACCGCAGCGTCAACCGATCCTTGGCCTGGCTCAGACCCACAACCCCGGCCTCGCGGCACATGGCCTTGAGCCGCGAGATGGCCAGGAGATTCAGCACCGGCCTGGGTGCTGCGCCATAGCGGTCCTCCAGCTCGTCCTCCACGTCGTAGGCGTCGGTGGGCCGCCGCACCGCCATGATCCGCTGGTAGGCCTCGATCTTCTGGCGCGGGTCGGGCACGTAGGCATCCGGAATGTAGGCGTCCACCGCCAGCTCCAGGGCGGGTTCGGGCACGGGCTCCACTTTCTCGCCCTTTAACTCTCGCACGGTCTCGTCAAGGAGTTGGGTATAGAGGTCAAAACCCACCGAGATGATGAAGCCGTGCTGCTCCGGTCCCAAGATGTTGCCGGCCCCGCGGATCTCCAGGTCGCGCAAGGCGATTTTGAAACCGGCCCCGAACTCCGTGAACTCCCGAATGGCCTGGAGACGCTTTTCCGCGACTTCGGTGAGTACTTTATCTTTGCGATAGAGGAAGTAGGCGTAGGCCAGGCGGTTGGAGCGGCCCACCCGACCGCGAAGCTGGTAGAGCTGACTGAGGCCCAGGTGGTCGGAATCCTCCACCACCAGGGTGTTGACATTGGCGATGTCCAGGCCGGATTCAATGATGGTGGTCGTGACCAATACGCCGGCCTCCCCATCCAAGAACTCGAGCATGACCTTCTCCAACTGATCTTCCCGCATCTGCCCGTGGGCGAAGAGAACCCGGGCGTCGGGCAACAAGGTCTGAACGCGGGAGGCTGCCCTCTCGATGGTTTGCACCCGATTGTGCAGGAAATAGACCTGGCCGCCCCGAGCCAACTCGCGGCCGATGGCGTCGCGCACCAGCTCATCGTTGTACTCGGCCACATAGGTCTCCACCGGGAAGCGGTCTTCCGGCGGAGTCTCAATGACCGAGATGTCGCGCATGCCTACCATGGCCATGTGCATGGTGCGGGGAATGGGAGTGGCCGACAGTGTCAGCACGTCTACATTGGAGCGCAGGAGCTTGATCTTTTCCTTGTGGGCGACGCCGAAGCGCTGCTCCTCATCCACGATCAGCAGGCCGAGGTCCTTGAAGCGAACGTCCTCTGACAGCAGCCGGTGGGTGCCGATGATCACGTCCACCTCGCCCGCCGCCATCCGCCGCAGGGTCTCCTCCTGCTGGCGCGGCGAGCGGAAGCGCGACAGCAGCCCCAATTCCACCGGGTAGCCGGAAAATCGCTCAGCGAAGGTGTTGTAGTGCTGCTGAGCCAGGATGGTGGTGGGCACCAGCACCGCCGCCTGCTTGCCGTCCTGGATGGCCTTGAACACCGCCCGCAGCGCGACCTCCGTCTTGCCATAGCCCACGTCGCCGCAGAGCAGCCGGTCCATGGGCCTGGCCTTCTCCATGTCGCGCTTGATCTCTCCCGCTGCCCGCAGCTGATCCGGCGTCTCCTCGTACTTGAAAGCATCCTCGAACTCTTTCTGCCAGACGCTGTCCGGGCTGTAGGCGAACCCCGGCTGAGACTCGCGCAGAGCCTCCAGGCGAAGGAGTTCAATGGCCATCTTCTGAATGGACTCCTTGACCCTGGCCTTGACCCGACTCCAGTCGCCCCCGCCCAGCTTGTTGAGGCGCGGTTCGTGTCCTTCGGAACCAACGTATTTCTGCACCAGATGGATCTGGTCCGTGGGGATCTTGAGCCGGTCGGCCCCCTCGTAGCGGATCACCAAGTAGTCGCGGGTGACCCCGAGGATGGTCTCGGTCTGGATGCCCAGGTACTTGCCGATACCGTGATTGACATGCACCACGAAGTCGCCGACCTTGAGGTCCCGCACCGAGGAGATGCGGATGGCCCGCTGTCCGGAGTCGTCCTCGGCGGCCCGCGGTGGCGCGCTCTGGGAACGGCGCCGGGTCTTGGGCCGGCCGAAGATCTCGCCGTCCGTGACCGCCGTCAAGCGCAGGGCCGGCCACTGGAAGCCCGTCTCCAGCCCGCCGACGGTAATCACCACCTGTCCCGGCTGCAGGTCCTCCAAGGACGAGGTGACCGTGGCAGTGACGTCGCTGTCCGCCAGGGCCTCCCGGAGCCGGGCGGCGCGATCCTCCGTGGCCACAAAGCAAACAACGCTGTACTTCTGATCCCGCCAGCGGTCCAGCTCTTCCTTGAACATCGGCCACTGGCCGTGAAAGAGCTGCATCGGCTTGGGGGCCACGGAGACGATGTTCTGCGGCTGGCTGCCGGCGACCGCCTTGAGCAGCAGTGAAAAACCGATGGCGGTGCGGCCGGAGAGGTGGTAAGCCCAGTCGCCATAGGACAGGGCCAGCTTGGTCTGCCCGGGGAGGAGCCCGCCCGCCTCCAGCCAGCGGGTCTGGCGCTCTCTCGTCTGCAGATCGGCTTCCTCTGCCGCCTCCTTGACGCGGGCCGGCTCGTCAACGACCACCAACAGGTCGCGGGGGAAGTAATCGAGCAGCGTGGCGCTTTGGTCAAAGAAGTAGGGCAGGTACTGCTCCAACCCCTCGAAGTAGAGGCCGGAACCCAGCCTTTCCAGGGCCTCCTCCACCTTCTCCCGGAGGAGTTCGGCCGGCGGGCGCTCCTTACCTCGCCGCACGGCCTGAGTCAAAGGGGCCGGCAATTCGCCAAGGCCGTCCTCTGCCCCTCGTCCCGCCTCCGCACTGCGCT
>JAMDAP010000043.1 GCA_023484675.1 Bacillota bacterium | reverse complement strand
GGGAACGAGATGGTGGGCAGCCGGGTCCGGGTCAAGGTAGTCAAGAACAAGGTGGCGCCGCCTTTCAAGCAGGCGGAGATCGACATCATGTATGCCGAGGGCATCTCCCGCGAGGGCAGCCTCATCGACGTGGCCGTGGACGCCGGTATCATCCAGAAGGCCGGCGCCTGGTTCTCCTACGGCGAGCAGCGGCTTGGCCAGGGCCGGGAGAACGTGCGCGACTTCCTCAAGCAGAATCCGGCGGTGGCCCTGGAGGTCGAGCAGAAGATCCGCGAGTCTCTTGCCTTGGGAGCGGTCAAGGTGTCCTCGGCCAGCAGCTCCGAAGGCGAATAACGAAGGACGGCCCCCGGCCTGCGTCGGGGGCTGTTTGCATACGGAGTGAGTGGGTTGGTACGCATCACCGGTATCCGGCAGCTCAAGGGGCGATCCGGGCGGTGCGAGGTCGAGCTGGACAGCGGCGACAGCTTGAAACTGCTGGCGGAGGTGGTCCTGCGCCTGGGCCTCAAACCCGGCCAGGAGATCGACGAGCAGGCCCTCCTGGACGCGGCGCGGCTGCAGGAGACGGTGCGGGCTAGGGAGTACGCCCTGGACCTGCTCAGCCGGGCGGCGCGGTCGGAGCGGCAGATGGTGGACCGCCTTGAGCGCAAGGGCTTTGCGCCGGACGTCATTGAGAAGACCCTGGCGGGGCTCGGTCGCGCCGGCCTGCTCAACGACGCGTCCTACTCCGAGAGCTACGTATCGGCGCGGTTGTCGGAGCGGCCCATGGGCCGGAGGGCACTGCTGCAGGAACTCGCGGTCAAGGGAGTAAATCGGGAGACGGCTCAGGAAGCGGTGCAATCCGCCCTGGCGGGCAAGAGCGAGGAGGAGCTGGCGCTGCAGGCGGCCCGCGCGCACTGGCCCCGGCTGGCCAAGTTGGCGCCGGAGGAGGGCCGGCGCAAGTTGCTCGGGTACCTGGCCCGCCGCGGCTTTGCCGCCGGCGTTTGTTGGGCTGCTGTCCGGCGAGTAGCCGCGGAAATGGGCGCGGATGCGCCCGAGCCGGCGTGGTTGGGCGACGAACCAGTGGAATGAACCTTGACAGAAAAAACTAACACTGAATATAATCTAGCTTAGGGCTTTTGTATCGGGTCTTCCGTTGCCGGAAGTTGCCATAGATTGGGCGTCGATCCTCGCTGGGGTTCAACGGATTGCAGCGGACAAGTCGATTTCATACCCTTCTTTGGACAATGGATGGTCGCTCGGAAGGCGGGCAAAAGCCGAGGTTCCTCGGCTTTTCTTTTTTGCCATGAGACGTGATCAAACCTTGGGACCAAGGAGGTGAATGGTTCTGCTTTTTCTAATCCTGACTGGGGTGGCCGGCTTGGCCGCCGGCCTGGGCATTGGCTATGTGCTGCGACGGTCTCTGGCCGAGCGCGGTGTTTCCGCGGCTGAGACGCGGGCCCAGCAGATCCTGGACCAAGCGGCCCGTGACGCCGAGGCCAGGCGCAAGGAATCCACCCTGGAAGCCAAAGAAGAAGTGCACCGCATGCGGTCGGAGCTCGACCGTGAGACGCGCGAGCGCCGCGGTGAGCTGCAGCGCACCGAGCGCCGCCTCCTGCAGAAGGAGGAGCAGCTCGACCGCAAGGTGGAGAGCCTGGAGAAGAAGGAAGAAAACGTGGCCCGCAAGGAGCGGGACTTGGACCGTTTGCAGCAGCAACTGGACGCCAAGCTGCAGGAGCAGGTGGCCGAGCTGGAGCGCATCTCCGCCATGAGTACGGACGAGGCCCGCCGGGTCCTCCTGACCAACGTGGAGCAGGACTCCCGCCAGGAGGCCGCCGCCCTGATTCGTCAAAGCGAGGCCGAAGCCAAAGAAGAGGCGGAAAAGCGGGCACGGGAAATCATCGTTACAGCTATTCAACGCTATGCCGCCGACCATTCGGCGGAAACCACCGTGTCCGTGGTGACCCTGCCCAACGACGAAATGAAGGGCCGCATCATCGGCCGTGAGGGCCGCAACATCCGCACCCTGGAGACCCTCACCGGCATCGATGTGATCATCGACGACACGCCGGAAGCGGTTATCCTCTCGGGCTTCGACCCGGTGCGGCGCGAGGTGGCCAAGGTTGCTCTGCAGAAGCTGATCGCCGACGGCCGCATCCACCCGGCTCGCATCGAAGAGATGGTGGAAAAGGCGCAGAAGGAGATCGAGCAGCGCATCCGTGAGGAGGGCGAGGCGGCCACCCTGGAGGTGGGCGTCACCGGCCTGCATCCGGAGCTGATCAAGCTGCTGGGACGCCTCAAGTACCGCACCAGCTATGGCCAGAACGTGCTCAAGCACTCCATCGAGGTGTCCCACCTGGCCGGCCTGATGGCTGCCGAGCTAGGCGTCGACGTGGAGGTGGCCAAGCGGGCCGGCCTGCTGCATGACATCGGCAAGGCCGTGGACCATGAGATCGAGGGTCCCCACGTGGAGATCGGGCGCAACCTGCTGCGTAAGTACAAGGAGTCGCCCGAGGTCATCCACGCCATGGAGACCCACCACGGCGACTACGAACCCCATAGCATTGAAGCCATGCTGGTGACTGCTGCCGACGCGGTGTCTGCCGCTCGGCCGGGCGCCCGTATGGAAACCCTGGAGACCTACATTAAGCGGCTACAGAAGCTGGAGGAGATCACCGAAAGTTTTGAAGGCGTGGAGAAGTCCTACGCCATTCAGGCCGGTCGCGAGATTCGGGTTATGGTCAAGCCGGAGAAGATCGACGATTACGCTGCCATCCGGCTCTCCAGAGAGATCAGCAAGAAGATCGAAGACGATCTGGAGTACCCGGGGCAGATCAAGGTCGTGGTCATCCGCGAGACGCGGGCCGTGGAGTACGCCAAATAAACCGCGGACCACAGGCGTGTGGGCAGGGCCGCCGGGGCTCAAGGCTTCGGCGGTCTACTGCCGCGATGTCGCGGAAGGCGGCTTCGGAGGGCGTAAGTCACCTGTCGGCTGATGACGATTTCGCGCCGGTCGGAGACGACTGCAACCAGGTCGTAAGGAGGAATTGCTTCGGGCCTGGAGAAATAGTTGCTGACGCGATTCCGGGAGGTTGTTTATGGTGGGACGTTTTAGGCCGGAAGAGCGACCGATGTCGAAGAGCGTCAGCTTGCTGATTTCCATCCTGGTGCGCTACCCCGAGGTCGGTTCTCTGCACTACGACCCGCGGGCGCAGGAACTGCGGTTCACGTTCCTTCTCACCAGGGTGCTGTCGGATAAGGAGTACCAGGCGCTCCAAGACAACTTGGTCGAATCCCTGGAGGCCTTCAGCTTCCTGGAGGGGCGGCCGATGCGGGAGTGCCGGATTGAGCGCACCTCACTCGAACAGCTGACCATGATCGAAATCAGGCGCGACGTGGATACCCTGACCCAGGAGGAAATCGCCCTGGTGATGGAGTTGATGCACCGCGAGTTCGCCCAGCAACTGGTGGTCGACCCGGGCAACTCCCTCTATGAGGACGAGCTGGCCATGCAGGAAGAACTGATCGAACAGATGCTGGAGGACCTGCGGGAATCCCGGGGGGACCGAAGGCTGGTCGCCTTCCGGGAGGAAGGCCGGGTCATGGTGTTCAACCAGTAGGCAAGTAGGGGGCCACCGGAGGGTGGCTCCTTTTGCGCGGATCGGCGGGGACGGGGCATAGGGCGCGGTGCGGCGCACATAGTAGGTAGAGCCATACGGAGGAGGACCGGCCGTTGCGGTTTTTGTTCATCGGCGACATTTTCGCCAAGGTGGGGCGCCAGGCGGTGTTTGAGTGGTTGCCTGAGCTGAAGAGGGAGTATCGGCCGGACGTGGTCCTGGCCAACGCGGAGAACGCCGCCGGGGGTACCGGGCTCACCCCCGACATTGCCGAGGAGTTTTTCGCCGCCGGCATCGCCGGCCTTACCCTGGGCAATCACGCCTGGGACAAGCGGGAGATCATGCCCTACATCGACGGGGAGAAGCGCCTGATCCGCCCGCTCAACTATCCCGGCCGGGCCCCTGGCCTTGGTTGGACCGTTCTGGAGGCGCCCCGGGGCCGTCGCTTTGGCCTGGTGAACGTGTTGGGTCGGGTCTTTGCCGGCGGCCAGTTCGACGACCCCTTCCGGGCCGTGGACGCGGCCCTGGAAGAGATCCGCGCCGTGACTCCGATCGTGGTGGTAGACGTGCACGGCGAGGCCACCTCGGAGAAGATCGCTCTGGGCTGGTATCTGGACGGCAGAGCCTCCCTGGTGGTGGGCACCCACACCCACGTGCAGACGGCGGATGAGATGGTTCTGCCCGGCGGCACAGCGTTCATCACCGACGTGGGGATGACCGGGCCCTGGGACTCGGTGATCGGCGTGCGCAAGGAACTGGTACTGGAGAAATTCCTGACCCAGTTGCCGGTGCGCTTTGAAGCGGCCAAGGGACCGCGCCAGCTTTGTGCTGTGGTGGTCGATGTCGAGGACAACAGCGGCAGAGCCATCCACATCGAGCGCATCTTTCGGCGTGAAGCGGCACCCGAGCCAACCCCCGACGCTCGGTGAGAAAGAGCGCAATGCGAACCTCTGAGGCGCCAGCCACAAGGCGGCGCCTCTTGTTATTGGCTCAAGCAGGTAATAGTACAAAAAGGCTAACCACTCAGGCATTAGCGTTTAAGCTCGAACTTTGTCAGAAAAATGGGTTCGCTCTTTGTTGCGTGTGCGGCAACGAAGCCTGTATGATAAAACTACGCAGCAAGACTTGCCATCCAAAAAGGAGGCTTCTCATGCCATCGGCCGAGGTACTTAGAGTTTCATCCAAGTCTAGCCCCAATGCAGTGGCAGGAGCCCTGGCAGGTGTCCTTCGAGAACGCGGTGGTGCTGAGATCCAGGCGATCGGTGCGGGGGCACTGAACCAGGCCGTAAAAGCAGTCGCCATTGCCCGCGGTTTCGTGGCCCCGAGCGGTGTTGACCTTATCTGTATCCCGGCCTTCACCGACATCCAGATTGACGGCGAAGAGCGCACCGCCATCAAACTGATTGTGGAACCCCGTTAAAGGCGGACCGAGGCCCGCTTCCAGGTGGAGCGGGTTTTCTTTTGCGCCAAAGGGGCTACCGAGGAAGGAACTGCCGCAGCCCAGCGTAGAATTCCGATAGCATGTGGACAGAGGAAGGTGGTTCATCGGCTTGAGTGAAGCGCTGGCGGAACGGGCCCTGAGCCTTCACCGGCGGGCCCTGGTGGCGGATACCCATGCGGATAGCATCATGGCCGTGGTGGGCGGGGAACGCCGGCTGATCGAGCGGAGCGACAAGGGGCATATCGACTTCCCACGCTTGGCCGAAGGCGGCATCGACCTGCAGGTATTGGCCTGCTTCATTGAGGCTGAGTACAAGCCCGAGCGGGCGTTAGCCCAGGCCCTGCGGATGATCGATGCCATCCACCGCGAGGTGGAGGCCAGCGGCGGGCAGGTGGTTCTGGCCCTTTCGGCGGGCGACGCGGAACGGGCGGCGGAGCAGGGCAAGCAGGCGGTGATGATCTCTCTGGAGGGCGGCGAGCCCATCGGCCTCGATCTGGCCGTCCTGCGCAGCCTGTACCGGCTGGGCGTGCGATTGGTCGGGCTGACCTGGAACCAGCGCAACGCCATTGCCGATGGCGTGGGCGAACTGCGCAGTCGCGGCGGCCTCACCACCTTTGGGGTAGAGTTGGTCAAGGAGATGAACCGGCTGGGGATGCTGGTGGACGTTTCCCACCTGTCGGAGGCCGGCTTCTGGGACGTGCTGGAGGTCAGCAGCCAGCCCGTCATCGCCAGTCACAGCAACGCCCGGGCCCTGTGCGATCACCCGCGCAACCTGACCGACGAGCAGATCAAGGCCCTGGCCAAGAACGGCGGGGTCATTGGGATGAACTTCTTCAGGGGTTTCGTCGACCGTCAAGCGGAAAGGGCCACCCTGGAACGGGTGCTGGACCACATCGACCACATCGCCAACCTGGTTGGGCCGATCCATGTGGGACTGGGTGCCGACTTCGACGGTGCCGACCCGGTGGTTGGGCTGGAGGACGTGACGCGGGTGCCGGCCATCACCGCGGGCCTGCTGCAGCGGGGGTACAAGGATGAGGACGTGCTAGCCATTCTGGGCGGCAACCACCTGCGTCTGATGCGCCAGGTGATTGGCTAGGCGCCGGGTAATTGGCCAGGCGCCCCGTAGAGATACTAGTTCCTGATGCAAAGGAGGACGGCTTGGCACATGGAGATTCGCGTCGTTCCCAAGTCCATTACTGAGATTGAGGCCGATGCCCTGATCGTCAACCTGTTTGAGGGAGTGACCGCTCCCGGCGGCGCCACGGGGGACGTGGACCGCGCCCTGGGCGGCGCCATCTCTGACCTGATCAAGGCCGGAGAGATCAAGGGAAAGATGGGCGAGACCACGGTTGTCCATACATTGGGGCGCATTCCCGCCCGCCGGGTGATTGTGGCTGGTCTGGGCAAGCAGGATAAGTTCGACCTCGAAAAGGTACGGATCGTCTCCGCGGCCGCCGTGCGCAAGGCACGGGACACCGGCGCTGCCGCGGTGGCGAGCATTGTCCACGGTGCCGGCATTGGCAACCTGGACGCGAGGCAGGCCGGGGCCGCACTGGTGGAGGGGACTCTGCTGGCCCTCTACGCCTTCGGCAACTACCAAAAGAAGGACGAGGAGTCCAAGGAAATCAAAGACTTCATCATTGCCGAACTGGACCAGGTCAAGGCTAAATCCATGGCCGAGGCGGCCAAGTTCGGTCGCATCTTTGCCGCAGGAGCCAACCTGGCTCGGGATTTGGGCAACGAACCGAGCAACGTCCTGACGCCCACCGCCCTGGCGGAGCGGGCTCGGAAGGTGGCCGAAGAGGTCGGGCTGCAGTATGAAGTGCTGGAGGCCGACCGCATGCGGGAGCTGGGCATGGGCGCGCTGCTGGGCGTGGCCCAGGGCAGCGTTGAACCGCCCAAACTCATCCTGCTGCGCTACAAGGGCGACCCCGCCAGCAAGGAGACCCTGGCCCTGGTGGGCAAGGGTGTCACCTTTGACAGCGGCGGCATCTCCATCAAGCCGTCGGAAGGTATGGAGGGCATGAAGTTCGACATGTGCGGCGCCGCCTCGGTGGTGGGGGCCATGCGCATTATTGGCCAGGTGAAGCCCAAGGCCAACGTGCTGGGGGTCATCCCGGCCACGGAGAACATGCCCGGCGGCAAGGCCCAGCGCCCCGGCGACATCGTTCGGGCCATGAACGGCAAGACCATCGAGGTGATCAACAC
>JAMDAP010000095.1 GCA_023484675.1 Bacillota bacterium | reverse complement strand
TGACTACGGCCGGGCAGACCCGCCCAAAGCCCCTTCTGTGGGGCAGGACCTGGTCACCGCGGGAACGGCGGGACAGCCCCCGGGGATCGCTCCTGCCGAAATCCCGGCTGTCAATCCCGGGATCTTCCGCGAGTACGACGTCCGCGGCATAGTGGGCAAGGACCTGACACCTGACGTCGTCCGGGTGCTCGGGAGGGGGTTTGGCGCCTATCTCCTGGAGGCCCGAAGGGCGCAGGAACCCCCGCCCGGGACGCCTGGCAACCTAACGGTGCTCCTTGGCCGCGACAACCGCCTGTCGTCGGACGGTTTTGCCGATGCCTTCTCCCAGGGTTTGCTGGAAGCCGGTTACGGCGTAAGGGACATCGGCATGGTACTCACCCCGATGCTTTACTACTCCCGGATTGCCTACGGCATCGACGGAGCCGTGATGATCACGGGGAGTCACAACCCTCCGGACTTTAATGGTTTCAAGCTCTGCCGCGGACCGGGAACCATCTATGGGGAAGAGATTCAGGAGCTGCGGCGGATCATTGAACGTGGGGAGTTTGCAGCACCCGGTCGCGGCCCCACTACTGCCGCTACCAGTGCTGCCACCGATGCTGCGGTACCCCGACGCGAAGCGGTCGACCTGGCCCCAGCCTATCGCGGGATGTTGATGGACAAGATTAGCCTGGGCCCTCGCCGCCTGAAGGTTGTAGTAGATTGTGGCAGCGGGACTGCCAGCCTCTTTGCCCCCCAGGTCCTTCGGGACTGGGGATGCGACGTCATACCCCTTTACTGCACCTCGGACCCGACCTACCCCCATCACCACCCCGACCCGGTCAAGCCGGAGAACCTGCGCGATCTTCAGCGGGCGGTGAGGGAGTACGGGGCGGACCTGGGGATCGCCTTCGATGGAGACGGCGACCGCATCGGTGCCGTAGACGAGCAGGGCAATATCCTCTGGGGCGACATCCTCATGGCTCTCTTCTGGCGCGAGATCCTGCCCAAGCGTCCGGGGACGCCGGCCATCGTGGAGGTCAAGTGCTCCCAGGCGCTGGTGGAAGAAATCGAGCGCCTGGGCGGACGGCCGATATTCTACAAGACGGGGCACTCGCTCATTAAGGCCAAGATGCGCGAACTGGAAGCCGTCTTCACCGGGGAGATGTCCGGCCACATGTTTTTCGCCGACGAATACTACGGCTTCGACGACGCCATCTACGCCGCCGGCCGCCTGCTGCGCATCCTCTCCAACACGGACGAGACGCTTTCGCGCCTCGTGAGCACCATCCCCCGGTACCACTCCACTCCGGAGATCCGCGTCGACTGTCCCGAAGAGGCCAAGTTCCGCGTCGTCGAGGCCGTGAAGGCGGACTTCCAGGGCCGTTTCCCGGTGATCGACGTGGACGGCGCCCGGGTTCTCTTCCCTGACGGGTGGGGGCTGGTGCGCGCCTCCAACACTCAGCCGGTGCTGGTCGTGCGGTGCGAGGCGAAGACCCAGGCGGGCCTTGAGAAGATCCAGTCGCAGATGATGGGGGTGCTGGAGCATCATCCGGAGGTCGGGCCGATACGGTGGGATTAGAGGAGTAGGGGTGGGGGGAAGGTCCAGTCAGGCGGAGTAGCCGACTACCGATCATTCCGAGGTCGCAGCCACCTCTCGGTTCGATGTGGGCGTCGTCGTAGCTTTGACGATCTGTTCGTTACGGACCTGGTGCATTCGGTGGAGCGCCATCAACCAGGAGAGGGTGGATTCAGCGCCCTCGTTCTGATTGACGCCCGTCGGATGGAGTCCGTCGTAACAGCCTCCGCCGGTGATCAACTAGTAATATAATTCGAGCAGTGGTATGGATTCCCTGCCAACCGTTACGGCCGTCTTCCGATCAATAGAATGCGAGGGCAGCCAAAAATCCGGGCTGACGCACAGCCAATCCCAGGCAGGCAGGCGAAAAGGGAAAACCGGTCTCAACATTGAAACTGATTAAAGGGAAGTTGATGTTGGGACCGGAGGCGGGAAGATGACGTATCTCTCCACCATTCAACCGGCGGTGCAGCAGGTCGCCGAGGCTATCTCCGCCGCCCTGGGGGTGGCCACGGAGATCTGTGACGATGAGATTACCGTAATTGCAGGTACTGGCAAGTACCGGGAACGGATCGGCCAGAAAGAGGAGGCGGGCAGCAAGGAGGCCGGCCTGATGTACGGCCAGGTGCTGACCACCGGGAAGGCGTTTGTGGTGGCGGACCCGGCGAACGATCCCCTTTATGGCCCCCTTGCCGCTCCGGGTAAGGAAGGGGAGCAGGCGGAGCTCTGTGTGCCCATCAACTTTGGCAGCCGCCCCATCGGCGTGATGGCCCTGGTGGCCTTTAACCGGCGGCAGCGGGACCTCTTGCTGGGGCGCCAGGACCAGTTCCTGGTCTTTATCGCCCGGATGGGCGAACTCCTGGCCAGCAAGGTGTCGGAGAGTCTGACCCTCAACAAGCTCCGGGAAACCACGGGCCAACTGGAGGCGATCATCGAGTCGATCAACGAGGGCGTGCTGGCCACCGACTCTGACGCAGTGATCACGCACTTTGCCCCCCTTGCGCGCCGGTTGCTGGGAGAAGGGGAACTGCCTGTGGTAGGACGGCCGCTGGCGGAACTCTGGCCGGACTCGCCGGTGCTGCGGGTGGTGAAGGATGGCGTCGGCTATGCCGAAAAGGAAGAAATCTACGGTTCTTCCGACCGGCCCCTTCTTTTTCTGGTGACGGCCACTCCCATCAAGGACGGGCCCCGGATCACCGGTGCCGTTGTCCTTTTCCGCGATATGGCCCAGGTGCGCCGCCTGGTCTACGACATGAGCGTGAAGGTGCAGGACCAGCGGCTGGACGACATCAAGGGAAAAAGCGTGGCCATTCGGGAACTGACCCGCCAGGCGCAGAAGATCGCCAACTCCTCTGCCACTGTGCTCATTACCGGGGAGAGCGGAACGGGAAAGGATCTCCTTGCCCGGGCCATCCACTGGGCTGGCCCGCGGCGGCGCGGGCCGTTCATAGCTGTTAATTGCGGGGCGATTCCTGACCAGCTTTTGGAGAGCGAGCTGTTCGGTTATGAGGAAGGAGCCTTCACCGGTGCGCGCAAGGGGGGCAAGGCCGGCAAGTTCGAGCTGGCGGACGGCGGGACCATTTTCCTGGACGAGATCGGTGATCTGCCGCTCCACCTGCAGGTCAAGTTGCTGCATGTCCTGCAGCACAAATCGGTGGAACGGGTTGGCAGTTCACGGAACATCCCGGTGGACGTCCGGGTGATCGCCGCCACGAACCGCGACCTGGAGCGGATGGTGGAGGAAGGCGGCTTCAGGGCGGACCTGTACTTTCGCTTGAACGTGATTCCGCTTTATGTGCCAACCCTGCGGGAACGGAAAGAAGACATTCCCATTTTGATGGAGCACTTTTTGCAGATTCACCGCACCCACACGGGGAAGCCCGTCCGGGGTTTCGACGAGGAGGTCAGCCGTCTGTTTGAACACTACGACTGGCCCGGCAATGTGAGGGAGCTGGAGAACGCCGTGGAGTACGCCGTCAACATGGTTGCGGGTGAGTGGATCACGCTGGAGAGCATTCCGGTCCGGATCAGGCGGTACGCCCAGTACCCGGACCGGGGCGGCCTGTCCCTCCGGTCTCGCCTGCAGGAGTACGAGCGGCGAGTCCTGGAGGAGTGTCTGGACAGGTACGGGAACGGATCCCAGGTAAAGGAATTGATTGCCAGGGAGCTGAAAGTAAGCCGCGCCACCCTCTATCGGAGACTGCAGGAATATGGCCTGTTGCAGAAATGAGATTTTCGTCTCAGCCTTGGTACCAGAACTTTCCGTCCCTCTCGGATTGGAAACTGCCAGGTATTCAGAACTGAGAAGCTTCGGGTGACACCGGCTGCGATCTCAAGATTGAGATTTGAAGCTGCCGCGGCGCTGCTGCGCCGCGGCGCTTCTCTATTCCCCAAAAGCCTGCGGGCCCGGCGGGCGGAGGCCACTGTTGCGCGCCCGGGAAAGCCGGCCCCCGTGGCTGGCACGGGTTTTGCAAATTGCGTAACAAAAAAGGCCGGGCTAGCCACAGAGGAGGATGATAATGGCAGAAACAATGGTCGAGTTGCACGAGGTGAAAAAGGCCTTTGGGGGAGTAGAGGCGGTCAGGGGCATCAGCCTGTCTGTGAAGGCGGGCGAGTTTCTGACGCTGCTGGGGCCAAGTGGTTGCGGCAAGACAACCACCTTGCGGATGATCGCGGGCTTCGAATACACCACCCAGGGCGAGATCGTCATCAATGGCGTGCCCATGGGCAACCGACCACCCTACGAGCGCGATGTGAACACCGTCTTCCAGAACTACGCTCTTTTTCCCCACATGTCTGTCTTCGAAAACGTCGCTTTCGGCCTGACTCTGAAGAAGGTCCCCCGGGACCAGATCCGGCAGCGGGTCGCCAGGGTGCTGGAGATGGTCCAACTGGCCGGTTTCGAAGACCGGCGTCCGCGGCAGCTCTCCGGTGGCCAGCAACAGCGTGTGGCTGTGGCCCGGGCGCTGGTGATGAACCCGAAGGTGCTGCTGCTTGACGAGCCCTTGGGGGCTTTGGACCTCAAACTTCGCAAGCAGATGCAGGTGGAACTCAAGCACCTGCAACAGAAGCTGGGCATCACCTTCATTTACGTAACCCATGACCAGGAAGAGGCCCTCACCATGTCCGACCGCATCGCGGTGATGCATGAGGGGTTGATTGAGCAGTTCGGCACGCCCGAAGAGATTTACAACCGCCCCCACTCCCGCTTTGTGGCCGACTTTGTGGGGGAGACCAACCTCCTGTCCGGGGAGGTGGCTGCGGTCACCAGCGGCGGGCTTATCGTGGCTTGCGGTGACATACGGGTCTCGGCACCGGGCCTGGAGGGGGTAGCCAAGGGGACCAAGGTGCACCTTTCCATCCGGCCCGAGAGCATCAAGGTGCGAACGGGTTCGGGTTCCAGCGAAGGGGCGAACCAACTACCTGGGGTGATAGTGGAAAAGATCTTTGTCGGCACGGCGGTCAAGGTTGTCATAAAGCTGACCGAAAACCTGCGCCTGGTGGCGCTCGCCTCTGCCTCCGAGCCGGCGGCGGGGCTTGACCCGGGAAAACAGGTGGACGTCGAGTGGGATCCCGCCCAGGCCTGGGTCATGACTGCTTAGGGGGTGAGGATGGTGGAAGGACGCCGACCGGGAACGGGTGTTCAGCTCTGGCTCTTGCTGGGGCCGACATTGTTCTGGCTGATTGTATTCCTGGTGCTGCCGCTAATCCTGGTGGCGGTCATCAGCTTTGCCACGCGGGGCGAGTACGGAGACGTGGTTTACCGCTTCAACCTCCACAACTACCTGAGGTTCCTGGACCCCCTTTACCTGGAGATCACCGTCAGATCCATCTGGGTGGCGCTGCTGACGACGCTGATTGCCCTCCTGATCGGCTACCCGTTTGCCTACTACGTGGCCAACGCCGATCCCCGGCGCCGGCCCTTGCTGCTGTTGCTAATCATCGTTCCCTTCTGGACCAACTTCCTGATCCGGACCTATGCCTGGATCGTACTGTTGCGCACTGAAGGCGTCATCAACACCTTTCTGCAGGGCCTGGGCCTGATCCATGAGCCCCTGTCGCTGCTGTACAACATGGGCTCGGTCCTGCTGGGGTTGGTATACGGATACCTTCCCTTCATGGTGCTCCCCATCTATGCCTCCATCGAGAAGCTGGATCCCCGCTTATTGGAGGCCGCCCAGGACCTGGGGGCCCTCCCGCGGCAGGCATTCTGGCGGGTGACTCTGCCGCTTACCCTCCCCGGGATCGTGGCCGGCAGCATCCTCACCTTTGTTCCAGCACTGGGGATGTTCGTGGTGCCCGACCTGATGGGGGGGGCCAAGACGGTGCTCATCAGCAACCTGATCCAGAACCAGTTCCTGACCGCTCGCAATTGGCCGTTTGGTTCGGCGGCTGCGGTGGTCCTGATGGTCCTGGTTGTGGTGAGCCTCGTAATCTACGCTCGAGCCTCCGGCTTCGAGGGAGAGGAGGCGCGTTAAATGCGGCGGAATCGCTGGTTGCTTCCTGCCTTCACGAGTCTGGTGTACCTGTTTCTGTATGCGCCCATCCTGGTGCTGATCATCTTTTCCTTCAACACGTCGTAACCCGACGCCCCCGCCTGCAGCTTGGCCAGCATCTCCTCGTTGGACGAATAGGTATCGTAATTGACCTTTACCCCATACTCCTTGGTGAATCCGTCGATGACTTCCTGAGGCATGTACTCCGTCCAGTTGAAGAGGTTAAGTTCCTTGGAAAGCTTGGGTTTTTCCTGCTCACCGGTCTTGGAACCATTGGTTGCCGGAGCGGAAGACTGGTTGCAGCCAGAGAGGACCAGGAGCCCCATCAGCACTACCGCCACCAACGAAACCCAAAACCTGTGTCTGTTGCCCACTTCAGCCCCTCCTCAATCAAGTTTCACCGCTGCAGCGATCTCCAGTGGGAACCCGCCCGCTAACCGGGCGGTCCACCACCCCCTCTGGTTACGGAACTCTGCAGGCGTTCGGCAAGGATTATGAGGGTCAGGGTAAAAATGAGGATCACCGTTGATAGCGCGTTGACTTCCGGGGTCACGGCAGTCTTCACCATGGAGTAGATCCGCAACGGCAAGGTGGTGGATCCAGGCCCCGCTGCGAAGAAGGTGATAATGAAGTCATCCAGCGAGAGCGTGAAGGCCATCATTCCCCCTGCCGCCACCCCGGGCATGATGAGGGGTAGCGTTACCCGCCGGAAGGTCGCCCAGGGGTTGGCTCCCAGGTCCATAGCCGCTTCCTCCAGCGAGTGGTCAAACCCGTGCAGGCGCGCCCGGACCACCACCACCACGAAGGAGATGGAAAAGGCAATGTGGGCGATGACAATGGTGGTCAGACCCAGCCGGAGGCCGATCAGGACATAAAACGCCAGGAGCGAAACGCCCATTACGATCTCGGGAATCACGATGGGGATGTACAGGAGTGCTTCCACCGCCGCCTTGCCCCAGAAGCGGAAGCGGTGCATCCCCAGGGCTGTGGCGGTGCCCAGGGCCGTGGATACCAGGGTGGAGATGAACGCCACCCACAGGCTGTTGCGGGTCGCCTCTAAGATGACGTGGTCCTGGAACAGCTTGCCGTACCAGGCCAGGGTGAACCCCTGCCAGGTGGCGTTGAGCCGCGACGTGTTGAAGGAAAAGATGATCAGCACCAGGATGGGCGCATACAGAAACAGGTACACCAGACTCGTGAAGGCAGGAAGCA
>JAMDAP010000073.1 GCA_023484675.1 Bacillota bacterium | reverse complement strand
TCCGCACAAACGGAACGTTGTGTTCCCCCGTGGCCGGGTCGAAGAGGTGCACGCCGGCGGCGTGAATCTGGCGCCGGCCCAGACTTTCAAGGGCCGCCGTGCTGTTGGCGAAGGCCCAGTGCACCCGGCAGGGACGTGCAGCAGGGGGCGGGAGCGGCCCATGGCGGCCAGCATGGCCTGGATGATCTCGTCCATACTGAGAGAAGCCGGACCGCCCAGATCATAGGCCTTGCCGGCGGCCCCCGGTTCGGCCAGGGCCCGCGCCACCGCCGCGGCCAGGTCGTCCACGTGCAGGGGCTGCACCCGCGTCTGGCCGCTGCCAATCACCGGCACAAAGGGAAGCCGCCGGGCGAAGGTGGCAAACTGGTTGAGGCTCCGGTCCTCCGGCCCGTAGACCCAGGAGGGGCGGAAGATGGTGGCTGGGATGCCGCTGTCGCGCACCGCGGTTTCGGCCAAAAGCTTGGCCCGAAACCAGGGGGCCGTCTGACCTTCCCGCGTGCTGGCGCCGCTGATGTAGACCAGGCGCTTGACACCCGCCGTCTTGGCCGCTGCCACCAGGTTAACCGTGCCCTGGCCATCCACCCGCATGTAGGTGTAGCCGTAGCGCGGCTTCTCCACCGGGGCGCCGGGAAACTGCACGGCGCCCACCAGGATGTCCACGTCCCGAAGGGCGGACACCAGCGATTTGAGGTTCTGCACGTCCCCTCGCACTCTGGCGATGGCCGGATCCAGCTTGGCCGCCGCCGCCTCCGGACGCCGGCTGAGCACAGAAACTCGGTAGCCCTCCCGCTGCAGCCGGGTGGCTAGGTGTGAGCCGATAAACCCGGTTCCGCCGGCAACCAGAACCCTTCCCTCCGCCATGCTCTCTCCTCCCGTTCTTGCAGCGTCTTCTGACTGCCCCGAACTGAGGCTCAGTGGATGATGCGGACGATCTCGTCCATGGGCCGGTGCTCCGGCGGCTCGGGCCATTCGGCCGCGTAGCCGACAGGCACCAGAGCCAAGGGGTTGTAGCGTTGGTGGTCAAGCTCCAAAACCTTGGCCACCGCGGCAGGGTCGAAATCGCCCACCCAGCAGCTGCCCAGGCCAAAGCCCGTAGCCGCCAAGAGCATGTTCTCGACCGCGGCCGCCACATCCTGCACGCCCAGCAGGCGGGCCTTATCGGGGTCCATAGTGCCGGCTCCCGCCGCCCGTGCCGCCCGCTCCAGGTCGGCACAGACCACCACGACCGCAGGCGCGCCGGCGATAAAGGCCTCACCGGCTGTTGCTCCCGCCAGGGCCTGGCGCTTTGCCTCGTTTTCCACCACGACAAAGAGCCAGGGCTCGCTGCCCGCAACGCTGGGAGCCAGGCGGCCGCACTCCAGGATACGCCCCAAGGTGGCTTCGGGAATGGGCCTGCTTTCAAAGCGGTGCACGCTGCGCCGCTCACGGATGGCGTCGATGATGTCCTTGGTCACAGGTTCACCCTCCAGTCCGGGATGATGGTGCAGCTCTCAACGCTGCGTACCACCCTAGCATCTCACCGCCAAAGCTGCCCAACCCTGCCCCGGCACGGCCGGCCTGCCGCTGGACGCGAAGGGGCTCCCACACAAGGAAAGGCTCCCATCCCAGCGGGTGAAAACCGCGTTGGGATGGGAGCCTTCAGCCTGGCAATGTCCTTCGCCGATGAGTGCCGGTGCTATTGCGCCACATCATAGGTAACGACCACCTGAACCCGCCAGGAGGGCAGGTTCGGCCCAGAGTACCAGGGAGAGGGCGCCTGGACGTCGATGCTTCGGATGTTGCCCAACGTAAGTCCGGCAGACTTCGCGGCCGCCTGCACCAGGGCTATGGCCTGCTCCGTGGCCTGGGCCACCGCCGGCGCCAGGGCATCGGCGCTGGGCGGCGTGGCTTCCAGTCCTCCCTTGAAGAAGGTGTTCACGGAGCTTGCCCCGGCTGCAATGACGGCTTGCATGGCAGCCACCAACTGATCCGTGCCGGAGGTCTGGGCTTGAAGGTTCTCATCCACGTTATAGCCCTGAACGGGCTGAGGTTGCGGAAGGGGAACGACCTCGGGCTTCAGCCCCGGGGGCGGACCGTAGACCGGATAGAGGTTGAAGTTGTTGACCTGAATGCTGGCCTCCGGCACCCCGGCCTTCTCCAGGGCGGCGCGCACGGCTGCCACTTTGTCCTCCACAGCCTGGATGGCCGCCTTGGGATCACCGTTGGCTTGCTGGTGGACACTGATGTTGAGCATGGTGGCCTGGGGCAGTGCGACGGTGCTGACCTGTCCCACGCCCGTAGCGGAGATAGTCCTCGCCTGGGCGGCGGCGGGTTGCGCCGGCGTGGCTGGGTCGGCGCTGGCGACTGAGGAAGCGATCAGCAACAAGGCGGCAACCACGACGACCACCGATCGGAACCTGGCTCTGTTCATCATGCACCCTCCTCTGGTACGTTTCACCCAAAAGACGTACAACTCACTCCAAAGTTGCGGGGAGTGCAGGAAAAAGCGCCAGAATCTTGACGGCGTCGACGGTGGGGCCTGGGTTATTCTAAGGTACTTGCCCCGAGCTCTTCGGGCGCGGTGTCTCCGCCGGCTCCACTGTGGCCACCACCTCACCGGTGAGGCCGATGTCGTAGCCCCCCAGGGAGGCAAGCTGGGCCCGAACCTGCCTGTGGCTCAGGAGGTCCAGCAGTTGCCGCACCACCTGATCCTCAAGGTCTTCCTTGAGAACCACCACGTCGTAGCGCACCTGGTGCAGAGAGACAAACCCCAACCCGAAGGCGGCGGCGAAGACCGCGGCGCTCACTCCGGCGTCGGCGCGGCCGGCGGCCACCTCGCGGGCGAGCTCCAAATGGCTCCTGACCACCCGGTCGAAACCGGGCACGGCTCGGAAGGGAACCCGCTCCCGGCGCAGTGCGCGCTCCAGCAGTTGACGGGAGCCGGCGCCCGGTTCGCGATTCACCAGGGTGACGCCGGGCTGGGCGAGGTCGGCTGCCGTCCTCAGGCCCAGCGGATTGCCAGACCGAACCAGCAGCCCCTCGTCCCACACGCCCAGATTGACCAGGACCGCCGGTTGTTGGGGCAAGGCCTTCCGCACAAACGGAACGTTGTGTTCCCCCGTGGCCGGGTCGAAGAGGTGCACGCCGGCGGCGTGAATCTGGCGCCGGCCCAGACTTTCAAGGGCCGCCGTGCTGTTGGCGAAGGCCCAGTGCACCCGCAGCCCCGGATGCCAGCGCTCAGCCGCCCGGGCCCAGAGCGAGAGGGCGGGGCTGCAGCCCGCCAGCACTGCTGTTTGGGCAAAGCTCCGGGGGTCATCGAGAGGCCTGATTCGAACCCGGTCCGCCCCCTTGTCCCAGGTGGCCAGGCCATCGGCGGGAATCAACTCGGTGCGAAAGGCCCGATCGCCGACCAGAGGGTGCGCCACCCACCGGCCTCCCACTCGCGCCAGAGTGACCCGAAGGCGCTCCCCCACAGGCATTGGCTCGGCCAGAACGGCTTCGATTTCCGGAACGTCCTCCTCTATCCAAAAGAGATCCTCGACGCGGCAGCCCAGGGCGCCGGCGAGGCGGAGCGCCACTGTGGCCGATGGGCTGTACTGGCCCGCCTCCACCCCGCCGATGGTCTGGCGCGTCACGCCTACCATTCCCGCCAGGTCTTGCTGGCTCAGGCCCAGACGGGTTCTCACCTGCTTCAGGTTATTGCGTAAGTACCGCTGCTCTGGCTTCATCTCGACGCCTCCCCTGTGCCGAAGAGCCTGCCGACCCGGGCCGGGCTGCGCCAGCGAAGCCCGACCCACATGGAGAGGGCAGCGACTGCCGTCAGGATCAGGGCCAGGAGGTTGGCGGTGGACTGCTGACCCGCCTGAACGGCGGAGTAGATGGCCAGGGCCATGGTCTGCGTCCTGCCGGGGATGTTGCCGGCCACCATCAGCGTGGCGCCGAACTCCCCCAGCGATCGGGCGAAGGCCAGCAATACCCCGGTCCAGATGCCGGGCCAGGCCAGAGGCACATAGATATAGCGAAACGCCTGCCGCCGGCTCGCCCCGTCGATCTGGGCGGCCTCGTACACCTCGGCCGGCACGTCCTCCAGGGCGTTGCGAGCAGCCTGCACGAACAGGGGCAGGGAGGCGACCGCCGACGCCAGTACTGCCGCCGTGGCGGTGAAGATCAGGGTTGATCCCCAGAACGCTTCGGTGAGTCTGCCCACCGGGCCGCGGCGCCCGATCAGCAGCAACAGGTAATAACCCAACACCGTGGGGGGCAGCGCCAGCGGCAGGTTGACGGCCACGTCGAGCAGACGCTGCCCCCTCCAACCGGGGCGCGAGAGAGCCCAGGCGAGGGGAAGGCCGGCGGCGAAGACCAGGGCCGTCGCCACCAGGGATATCTTGAACGAGATTAGGAGATTGGATGACAGGAGAACCACTCAGTCAGCACTCCCAAATCCAGACTTGGTCAGAACCTCTCTGCCCTGAGGAGACAGCAGGTAGTCGGCAAACGCCTGGGCTGCCTCAGCGTTCTTGGAGTTCTTCAGAACGGCCATGGGGTAGACCACGGGGGCGTGGCTGCCGGCGGGCGCCTCCGCCACGATGTCCACATTCGGCGAGGTGGCGGCGTCGGTACTGTAGACGATTCCCGCCTGCACCTCGCCCGCCTGCACATAGTTGAGCACCTGGCGCACGTCCTCGCCGAGGACCAGCTTCTTCCGGACGTCTCCCCAGAGGTGGAGCTTCTCCAACACCGCCTTGCCGTACTGGCCGGCCGGCACGTGCTGGGGATCGCCCAGGGCGATTTTCCTCACCCTGTCCGTCTTCAGGTCATCCCAGGAGCCGGCCGCCTCACCAGCGGAGCGGCTGCCGATCAGCACCACCTTGTTGGTGGCCAGCACCTTCACGGCCGGCCCTTCCACCAGGCCCTTTCGCCCCAGTTCATCCATAGGTTCCCGCGCTGCGGCAATGAAGATGTCCACCGGGGCGCCGGCCTCGATCTGCTGCAGGAGCGCTCCGGAGGAGCCGAAGTTGAAGCGAAGCTTCACCGACTTGTTGGTAGCCTCGAACCCCGTTTGGAGTTCCTTCAGGACATCGGTGAGCGAGGCGGCCGCGGAAACGATGATCTCGGCCGGCTGTTGGGCGGGAGGGGCCGGCTGGGCGGTCTTGGCGCCACAGCCGGACAGTGCCAGGATTGTGGCCAGGATAAGGATGGACAACGCGACTCTCTTCAACCCGACTCTCTTCAACGCGATTCCCTTCACAGAGATGCCTCCTGGAAATGGCCTCGGGCTTGTAGGAAGCAAGTATATTATACTATAGGCCAGGATATTTGGCATGGTGGCCTCGAAGGAAGCCCCGCCGTCCAGGGCCTGTTGAACAGAACCCGGACCGGCGGGGCTGACTGCATCGAGGGCGGACAGGGTGGCGCAGGGCGCGGACTCGAGCCGGCTACCGCACGAACAGGCCGGCCAGCACCAGGGTGATGGTGGAGAGCAGCTTGATCAGCACGTGCAACGACGGGCCGGCGGTATCCTTGAAGGGATCGCCCACGGTGTCGCCCACGACAGCCGCCTTGTGGGCGTCGGACTTCTTGCCGCCCAGGGCGCCGGTCTCGATGTACTTCTTGGCGTTGTCCCAGGCTCCGCCGCCGGTATTGAGGAAGAGAGCCAGGATGACGCCGGTGATGGTCGCGACCATCAGGAAGGCGGCAGCAGCCTCGGCCTTCAGCACCAGGCCGACCACCACCGGGGTGATCACCACCAGCAGGCCGGGAAGCACCATCTCCTTCAGGGCGGCGCGGGTGACGATGTCCACGGCGCGGCCGTACAGCGGCTTCTGGGTGCCCTCCATGATGCCGGGCATCTCCTTGAACTGGTTACGGACCTCCTGGATGATCACCTGGGCGGCCTTGCCCACAGCCCGGATGGCGGTGGAGCTGAAGAGGAAGACCAGCATGGCGCCGATGAAGGCGCCGATGAAGACCTCGGGCTTACCGATATCGATGGGGAAGTAGGCGGCCACGGCCTTGGCGGCATCGCCGCCGGCCATGTGCAGCTTCACCTCATCAATGTAGGCGGAGAACAGCAGGAAGGCGGCCAGGGAGGCGGAGCCCACGGCGTAGCCCTTGGTCAGGGCCTTGGTGGTGTTGCCGGAAGCATCCAGCCGGTCCGTGCGGCGGCGGATCTCCTCCGGCGCCCCGGACATCTCCACGATGCCGCCGGCGTTGTCGGTGATGGGACCGTAGGTATCCATGGCCAGAATGTAGGCCACGGTGGAAAGCATGCCCATGGTGGCAACGGCGGTGCCGTACAGGCCGCCGTTCGGCATCGCCTGGGTACCGAGCCAGTAAGCGGCATAAATGGCAGCGGAGATGACGAGGACGGGGATAGCCACGGCCTCAAAGCCGACGGCCACGCCGGCGATGATGTTGGTGGCGGGTCCGGTGATCGAGGCCTGGGCGATCTCGCGCACCGGGCGATAGCGATACTCGGTATAGTACTGGGTGATCCAAACGAAGATGTAGCTCATGACCAGGCCCACCAGGGCGGCCAGGTAAAAGTAAAGGGTCTTGACACCGGGCCCGACAAGCATGTTGTTGACCACAAAGTAAAGGCCGATGGCGACAAGAACGGAGGTGATGAAGTAGCCGCGGTTGAGGCCGGCCATGGGGTCAGACTCGTCGTCCTTCACCGACACGGTGAAGATGCCGATGGCGGAGGCGATGATGCCCATGGCACGGGCAACCAGCGGGAAAATGATGCCCTTGACGCCGAAGACCGGAAACAGGCCGACGCCCAGGATCATGGCACCGATATTCTCGGCTGCCGTGGACTCGAAGAGGTCGGCACCGCGGCCGGCGCAGTCCCCCACGTTGTCACCCACCAGGTCGGCAACGACGGCGGGGTTGCGAGGGTCGTCCTCAGGGATGCCGGCCTCGACCTTGCCCACCAGGTCGGCCCCTACGTCGGCGGCCTTGGTGTAGATGCCGCCGCCGAGCTGGGCGAAGAGAGCCACAAAGCTGGCGCCGAAGCCAAAACCGACGATCAGGGAAGGCGCGTGCTGCGGCCCCTGGCCCAGGACGTTGGCCACGATCTCGTAGAGGCCCCAGACACCCAGCAGCGACAGGGTGGTCACGGCAAAGCCGGTGATGGCTCCGCCGCGAAGGGCTGTCTGCAAAGCCTCGTTGAGGCTGCGCTTGGCCCCTGCCGCCACCCGCAGGTTGGCGGTGACGGCGCTGTACATGCCGATGTACCCCGAGATGCCGGAGGCGACCGCGCCGGTGATGAAGGCAATGGCGGTGTACAGGCCTTCACCCGGCTTGGAGACAAAGAACAGGACCACTGCCACGACAATGGACAAACCGTAGATCGTCTTGTACTGGCGGGCGAGGAATGCCAACGCCCCCTCCTTGATGGCCCCAGCGATCTCCTGCATCTTGGCGTCGCCGGTGTCGCGCCTGACCACGTCCCAGATCAAGTACCCGATCAGGGCCACGGCGAGCAGTCCGGATAACGGGATGATGGTCACCAGGTTCATGTTCTCTCCCCCAGCAGGTATTGAAAAGCACGTTTTATGATAACGTCCGTACTAGGAAAACACAACCGGGTTTCGGTAAACGGTGGACGGGCAGGGGGTAACCGCCACTACGCTGGGGCAACCCGCCGCAGGGTTTCCCCTGGCCTATCGCCTCCGCCCTCGGCATACGAACAAAAGGCGCCGATCCAGATGGACCGGCGCATTCTTACCATAGTTAACCCTTCAGCAGCGTCAGCGAAACCGAGGTGATCATGAAGGCGACGGCCAAACCGGTGGAAATGCGGCTCAGGACTTCGTCCATGCCCTTCTTCTTGCCGAACACCTGCTCCGCACCGCCAGTGATGGCTCCGGACAAGCCGGCCGCCTTACCTGACTGCAGCAGCACCGTGGCGATCAGCCCCAGGGCGATCAGGACGTGAACTACAATGAGAAACACGTACAACCCTTCCAGCACCTCCCTCGCAAAGACGCTACTGCATTGTAACATATGGGTCACATGAGAGCAACCGGAGCCCACGTCCGGGCGTGTCAAGAAGTCTTGGGACGCGGTCTCCGAGAAGCCGAACTACGTGGAACCGCCCGGGTAGGGTTCTACCCGGGCGGTTCCTTTAGTTTGGCCATTTTTGGGCATCGGGGACCCCAAGAAAGCCACGCGGGGCGCGGGTCTTGGCGGCTTTTCCAGGGCTTGTCCGTGGGCCGGACAGATTTCGAGTTGGGGTGTTAGCTCGCAAGAGGGACACCTGCCGGGCAGGAGGCGGATCGCCGGCCTAGTCCGCGCCGTGGGACGAGCCC
>JAMDAP010000123.1 GCA_023484675.1 Bacillota bacterium | reverse complement strand
GGCACTGCCGGGCGCACCTGAGCAAGTTCAAGGTGCCCAAGTACGTCGTCATCGCCCCGAACCTGCCCCGCAACCCCAGCGGCAAGATCCTGAAGCGCGAGCTGCGCCAGGCCTACCAGGACCTGCCCAAGGCCGACGCCTGAGCCGTTTCAGGAGACCTGGTCCAAGAACGCGAGCAGGGCGCCGATAAACGCCTCAGGTTGGTCCAGGTTTGCCAGGTGGCCGGCATCGGGAATCTCCACATAACGGGCACCGGAAATGGAACTTGCCATCCCTCGGGGCCATTCCGGCGGGATGCGGTCGTCCCGGGCACCCACCATCACCAGGGTCGGAACGCGGATCAGAGGCAGCACGTGCTCCAGGTCGGCCATGAAGCAAGCCTGGGCTGTCTCCAGATACGACTGTGGTTGCATGCGAGAGATTACCTCGGCAAGGGCCTGCTTCTTGTTCTCGGCCGTCTCTGGCCTAAGCGTCCCAAAGGCATATTCCCGGCCGAAATCTTCCATGGTGATTTCCTGCAACTTCAGGGTCGTATCCCGGATGCGAAGCTCGGCCCGCTCTCGTCCGTAGGTTGCAAAGGTGTCGGCGAGGACCAGGGACCGCACCCGTGCGGGATGTCGTTCGTAAAAGCGCAGCGCTTGAACCCCTCCCAGGGAGAGACCCGCGATGTGGGCCTGGCTCACCTGCAATTCATCCAGCAGGGCCACCAGGTCATCCACCATTGCTTCCATGGTGATCCCCGTGCGATTTGTTGAGCGGCCATGGCCCCGGCAGTCCGGTGCGATCACCCGGAAGCGATCGGACAGAGCTTCCAGTTCCGCCGCCCACGCGTGACTGCTGGAGCCCAAGCTGTGTAACAGCACCAGAGCCGGACCCCGGCCGGATACCTCGTAAGCAATCTGCTCACCGTTCTTTTGCAACAGAGGCACCGACGGCTCCCTCCTTCATCGCGCGCAGTGTCTGCGCACCCACGGATTCCCGCCGCACGTCAACTTCCCTGGCCATGGCCGTAAACAACTGACCCAAGATCATCTTGGCGACGCCACTGAGCATCCGCTGGCCGATACCGGCGACGAGTCCACCCACCTGGGCTTCCCCCTGGTAGGTCAACTCCGTCCCGGATTCCCGCGTTGTGAGTTCCAGCGTCCAGCGCCCCTGCATCCAGCCTGGTATACCCTTCGCGGAAACCTCCAGCTCGGATCGGTTCGGAGGCTCCTGGTTGCGGATGGCGAACTTGCCGGAGTACTGCCCCTTGATCGCTCCCACGCCCAAATCCAGATCCAGCTCATATTGGCCTGGTCCCACCTCCCGGAGAGCCTTGCACCCAGGCGTGCAACGAGCAAGGGTCGGGACATCGGCCAATACGCCCCAAACGTCAGCTACAGAGGCATTGAAGAGATGCTTTCCGTCAATGCGCATGCTGGTCCCCCTAGAGCTTGTAAATGCGGCGGGTGTTTTCAGCCCTGATACCCCCGGCCTCGGCCGCGGTCAGCAGCGCTTCATCCACCACTTTGAGCGGGTTCAGGTCGCCGATCGAGAAGGGATAATCGGAGCCGAGGAGCACCTTGTCCGCCCCGACCAAGTCACATAGGAACCGCAGGGCCCGTGGGTGGAAGACAATGTGGTCATAGTAAAGCGCGCGGGCGGCGTCCACTGGTTCCAGCTTGGTTTTTGACCTGGCGGCTCCATCCACCTCATAGCCTCGCTGCAATCGCCCGATCTGGTAAGGCAGGTAGCCTCCTCCGTGAACCAGAATCACTTTGAGTCCGGGATGGCGTTCCAGTACGCCACCGAAGATCAGGTTGGCAGCGGCAAGGACCGTCTCGAATGGACGCCCCACGATGTTGGGCATCCCGTACTTGTTCAATCGCTCTCCGCCACCCGCGTACACGGGGTGGATAGCCACCGGCATGTTCAACTCCGCAGAGGCCGACCAGAATGGTTCGAGCGAGGAATCATCCAGGTCTTTCCCGCTGATCCAAGTCCCAATCATGCTCCCCTTCAAGCCCAGACGAGCAGCCACCCGCAACTCCTCCGCCGCCGCCTCGCCATCCTGTAACGGCACTGTAGCCAGGCCGGCAAAACGCGCCGGCTCCCCGGCCACGGCAGCAGCCGTTGACTCATTAAGCAGGCGGCTCCACCGGGTTGCTTCCTCCCCCGAAAGGGTGTAACCAAAGATGTCCAACCACCCGGCCAGGAACTGGAAATCAACCCTATTCTGAGTCATCCAGGCGCGACGCTTCTCCAGGTCAAGCAGCATGGGCATGACCGGCCGCGTCGGAGCGGTTTGAGGGAACTGAAACTTTGCTCCGCCCTCGGGAGTGCGAGTGAGTTTGACGTTGGGGTAGCGTTCGGGATGTTCTTCCAAGGCCTTGATAATTTCCGGCGGGACGTAGTGGGCGTGCATATCGATAACCAAGGCAACTACCCCCTATAGCTGATGCATGCTTTCGATGATGGCGTGCTTGAGCTTACTCGCATCCTCCTCCGTCAGGTCCGCTATCACGCTGAATTCACGCAGGACTTGACCGGGCACACCGAAGACCAAAATCCGTTCGGCCATTGTAATCGCCTCATGGATCGAATGGGTGACGAAGATCGCAGTTTTCTTGTTGCTTCTGACCAGGTTGCGAAATTCACTCCGCAGTTTGTTCGCCGTCAACTCGTCGAGGGCACTGAAAGCCTCGTCTGCCAGGATCAGTTCGGGATCGGCCGCAAACGCGCGGGCTATTGCCACCCGTTGGCGCATCCCGCCGGAGAGCTGGTGCGGGTATGCTTTCTCGTACCCTTGAAGGCCGAGCCGGCCCAGCCACTCTTCTGCGCGCCGGCGCCGTTCCTGCACCGGACGGCCCAGGATCTCCAGACCCAGGCAAACATTGTCCACGGCCGTACGCCATGGCAGCAGCCTATCCCCCTGAAACACCACGCTGATCTTACCGCGCAAAGCGTCAAAATCGTGGTACGGGTCGTGGCCGTAGACCCCTACTCGTCCATTGCTGGGACCCAGTAACCCCAGGATCAAATTCAGGGTGGTTGACTTTCCGCAACCGGTTTTCCCGACGATGGCGACCATCTCTCCCTCGTCCACGGAGAAGCTCAGGTCCCGGACCCCCGACTTGGTGCCATCTTCACCCAAAAAGAGCTTGGTGACGCCCTGAAACACGACCGCCGATCCTTTTTTCATCTGCGTCACCTCTCCAACCTGGGCCGCCAACGCAGTACTCCGGTTTCGATGGTCTCAATGATCCCCTGCGTTATCAGCACGAAGACCACCAGGGTGAGCGTCCAGGCAATGGCAGCAGGCATGTTGAACAACTGCTGCGCGTTGGAAAGCTGAAAACCCACCCCGGTGGTGGCCCCCACCATCTCGGCAACGATGACGACGCGCGTGGCGTTACCAAGGTTGATTTTCCAGCCGGTCAGCATGCCAGGCACCACCGCGGGAAACACCAACTTCGTCAGGAGTTGGCCGCGCCGCGGCCGCATAGCGTTGACCATCTCCCACAAGTCCTTGGGAATGGCTCGGACGGAGTCCAGTACCTGGAAAGCGAAGTTGGGCATGCTGCTCATGATCAGGATGAAGAGCACCCGCACCTCGACCTGCTTGAACCAGATGATCGCAATGACCACCCAGGACAGGGCCGGAATGCCCTGCACAAAAGTGATAAAAGGAGTGATGTAGCGGCGCATCGGGTCCGACAAGCCCATCGCGATACCGAGAACGCTGCCGACTGCAAAGGAGGGAATCAGGCCGCCGAAAATGCGTCCGAAGGTGCTCAAGGCATCGACAAGCTCTTTCGCGTTTACGGCAATGTGCAGGAGTTGTTTCCCAATCGCCGGCAGCCCCGGCACGAGGTAACTTGGCACCACCGTGCTGACTGCTTGCCAAACGGCCATGACGGCAGCCGCTGTCAGCCAGGCCGCGTGTTTGCCCCAAACCTTGCCTCTCACCACCAGATTCACATCCCCGTCGTTCTCGCTTGGCTTACTTAAGACCGCTGTAGATCACACCTTCGTCCGGCAGTTTATCAAAGTACTTGATCTCCAAACCGGCCCGCATCACCGCCATGATATCCTGCTTGAGGGCGCCCGCCGGTTGCACGTTCAGCCCCAGCCGCTTGTTGTTCCGGATCAGCTCAGCAATCACCTTGGGATCGGCTTTCATCGGTTCAGCGATCAACTTGCCCGCCTCATCCGGGTTTTGCACCACCCACTGGGCGGCATCCTTATACGCCTGGAACATTTTGGGGATCAGGGCCTGGTTCTGTTGAATCCAGTCCTGATGGGCGGCCACGCCTAGATATGGAATCGTATTGCCCCCGGTAAATTCCTTCCAGCGCTCCAGGCCATAGTTGATATCGTGGTACTTGCCCTTTTCCTTGGCCATTATTTCGGAGTAGGCCGGCTCCCACAGTTGCACCGCATCGACCCGGTTGGCTGCCAGCAGGGCCGCCAACCCGTTGGGTTCGGCGTTTTGGACCTCCATGTTGGCGATGTTGGCGCCGGACTTCTGGGCGAAGAATTGGAACATGGCGTAGTTGGTGGTGGACTTGGCCGCTGCCAACCGCTTGCCGGTTAGATCCTTGAGGCTCTTGAGGTCAGGATCAGGGGTGATGACGGAACCCCAAAAATCAAAGAGGTTGAAGAGATAGCTGACCTTGATTCCCTTGTTGCGCCGCAGCCCTTCCGACAACAGGGCGGCACTGCCACCAACCTTAGCCTGCCCGGTGGCGAATTCAGTGTTATACGCGGTGGTTGGCCGCTGGACAAATTTAAGGTCAATGCCGTTCTTCGTGTCGAATCCCTTGGCTTTTATCACCGGCGGCAAGAAGTAACCCAAAGAAGGTGGAGCGAAGGTGACGATTTCGACCTGCGGGAGCTTTTCGGGAGCGGAACTGGCCGGTTGCGGCGGAGCTGCGGAGTTGGAAGGAGCCGTGGAGCAAGCCGTCAGGACGAACAACCCCAGCGAGACCGTCAAAACCAGCAAAGGCACGCGCTTCATGATCGGTTACACCTCCTTATGCTCTTGAGCACTTTGCAGAAGCCGGAAAACCCTGTCGGGAGTCATGGGCAGTTCCGTAATTGTAACCCCCAGTCCGGAAAGGGCGTCTTCCACCGCACTGGCCACCGCGGCCGGGGCAGTCATGTATCCACCTTCTCCCACTCCCTTCTGCCCCAGGGGGGTAAGCGGGGAGGGAGTACAGTGCGCTGTCAGTTCCACCGGTGGTATCTCGAGCGCCGAAGGTAGCAAGTAATCCATCAAGGACTGGCTGAGAAATTGACCGGTTTCCTCGTCGTAGACAAACTCTTCGTATAGGGCGGCGCCAATTCCGTGACAGATGCCGCCGATCACCATCCCGTCGACGACGTCAGGGTTGATCACGGTGCCGCAGTCGTGAGCAACGTAATACTTGAGGATTTTGACCAATCCGGTTTCCGGATCGACCTCTACCACCGGAATGTGCACGCTGAAGGAATAACACGGATACATGTGGACTCTTCCGTCAGCAGTCGGAAGCTTGCCCCCGGAGGGGACCTGTTGCACATGGATCGCCTGCAGCCCAGGCTCCTCGGAAATGGGGAGGCGATGGAACTGCTTGTGGGCGATCCGGACCAGTTGGTCCCAGCCCATCTCCACTTTGGGATTGGAGCGGCAGATCACCTTGCCGTGCCGGTACTCGAGGTCGTCCTCCGGAATTCTCAGGTTGTGAGCGGCAATTCGCACCATCTTGGCCTTCAGCTTGCCCGCGGCGTGATACGCGGCCGTACCGGCGACAATGGCCATCCGGCTGGCCACCGGGGTTTGGGTGGGCAAACCGGAGAGCGAGTCCGCATGCAGGACCCTGATCTTGTCCGGGTGGACACCCAGTTGCTCACCGATAATCATGGCAATCATGGTCTCGTGGCTCTGGCCGGCGGAGGAGAAACTGATCTGCGCACTTACCGTGCCGGTAGCGTCAATCTTGACCAGCACGCCCTCGGGAAAAGTGGTCACTTCGTTCTTGGGGTTGAGGAGGGACAGAAACATGGCATTGCCACCGCCGGGTTCCACGCAACCGCTGACGCCGATTCCGACCAGGCGTCCCCGCTTGCGAGACTCGGCCTGAAACCGGAGCAGCGCGGGGAAGTCAGCCGACTCCAGCGCCTTGCGTAGAACCTCTGGATAATCACCGCTGTCGTAAGTGGTCCCACTGGGGATGGCGTAGGGAAACTCCTCCGGATGAATGTAGTTTCGCCGGCGCAACTCGATCCGCTCCACCCTCACCTCCTTAGACAATAGGTCCACCATACGTTCAAGTACGAAGTTCGTGGGGGATTGCCCGAATCCCCGGAAGGCGATCTGAGGAGTCTTGTTAGTGGTCACGGCCACGCCTTCGTACTCTACGCTGTTGATCTTGTACGGTCCTACGATCGCTCCCAACGGTTTGCCCATCTGCATCGGCGACCGGCCCGGGTAGGCCCCGTTGTCATCGATGGTCTTCAGGCGGAAGCTCTTGATTAAACCCTCCCGGCTGGCGGCCATTTCCGCGTAAAAGACCCGGTCTGGTCCGTGCGCGCCGCCACCCCGCATGTACTCCAGCCGATCTTCGATCAGTTGTACAGGGCGCGCCAATAATCGAGCCAAATAGCCGACCAGGATGCTGTGTTTGATGCCGCGCTTGGTACCGTAACTGCCGCCGACGTCCACGTCGTGGAAGACCCTGACCGAGTTCAAGGGCAGGCGTAAGGCGTGGGCGAGTTGCTCCTCGAATTGCGGCATCTGGATGGACGCCCAGACGTTGAGAATGGACTTCCCCTCGTCCCACTCCGCGCTTACCCCGAAGGTCTCAATCGGAACCCCGGAGTGACGGCGCCAGCGGAAGCGCTGGCGGATGACCACCTCAGCGCCGGCAAAATCCTCCTCCACCGGCCCCCAAACAAACCGACGGTGCCAGGCGACATTACTGCCTTCTCCCTCATGGACCAGGGGGGAATCGGGTTTGATCGCCTTCTCCGCATCGATGACCGCTGGCAAGGGGTCGTACTCAACCTCAACCAATTCGGCGGCGTCCTCGGCTACGTACCGGTCGGCGGCGATTATGGCCGCCACCCATTCGCCCACGTAACGAACCTTGTCCACCGCGAGGGGGTACTCCCGGATCGTCGGTGTTTCGAGGTAGTTCGGGATGGGATCGGTATCACGTCTCAGATCTTCCCCCGTAACTGCGGCCACGACGCCAGGGTGAGCCAGCGCCCTGTTCACGTCGACGGAGAGCAAGCGCGCGTGGGCATGGGTACTGCCAACCAGCGCCACGTGGACCATCTTCGGCAGGGCCAGGTCGCCTGCAAACCGGCCCTTCCCGATTAGAAAACGGTAGTCCTCCCTGGATCGCAATTTCCTGGAGACGTACTTGAAGGACTGCTCGGCGAAGTTCACCTGGCCACCCCCACCCGCTCGGCGGCATCCTGCACCGACCGCACGATCTGGTGATAGCCGGTGCAACGGCAGAGGTTCCCGGCGAGCGCCTCCCTGATCTCCTGTTCCGTGGGTGCGGGATTCTCCTGCAGCAGCCCATATGCTGCCATCAGCATGCCCGGTGTACAGTAGCCGCACTGTAAGCCGTGATTTTCCCAGAATGCTTCTTGCAGCGGGTGAACACGGCCGTCTTCGCCAGCCAGTCCCTCAACCGTCCGCAGTTCGTGTCCCTCTGCCTGAATCGCCAACATCAGGCAGGAGCGCACGGCCAACCCGTCGAGAAGAATCGTGCAGGCACCACAGACGCCGTGTTCGCAACCCACATGAGTACCCGTCAGACCCAGATCCTGCCGTAGAAAGTCCACGAGCAGCTTCCGGGGCTCCACCATCCGGACGTATTCGACTCCGTTCACCCTAAGTCTGATCTGACGTTTCGTCCCCAGGATTGAGACCTCCTCTTGCCCTTTGGGCCGCCTGCTCCAGGGCCCTCCGGGTTAGTGCCGTAGCAACGCGGCGACGATACTCGGCTGAGGCATGCAAATCGCTTTCCGGTTCAATTTCCTCCGCCGCTGCCTGGGCTGCCGCCTCTATCAGACCGCCATCCAAGGTCTTCCCAACGACCTTTTCCTCCGTTGCCAGGGCTCGGATTGGCCTGGGGCCAACCCCGCCTAACGCCACCGCGGCTCTGGTACATTTCCCGCTCTCATCCAGCGCCAATTGGACCGCCACCGCCACCAGGGCCAGATCCCCCTGCCGGCGGGCAACTTCCTGAAATGATGCGCCCGTGCGTCCGGACCAGATGGGCCACCGCACCGCCGTGATCACTTCATCGGGCCGGAGGTCGGTCATCAGGAATCCTTGCAAGAACTCTTCCACCGGGATCGTCCTGATCCCGGCCGGGCCCAGGGCTTCAAGCTCGGCTCCCAAGGCAACCGCCACAGTCGGCAGCTCTGCCGCGGGGT
>JAMDAP010000029.1 GCA_023484675.1 Bacillota bacterium | reverse complement strand
ACCCGGTGGACAAGCTTAAGGTGGGGCGTCGGCCAGGATGGTCGCCAGGGTCTGCATCTTGCCTGTCAAGTCACCACTCTGGGTCAACCGAACCTCCACCGGGCCCTGCAGGAACATGGTCAGGTCTTGATCCCCTGACAAGTCCAGGTCGGAGACCTGGTCCACCCAGGGCTTGCCCAAGGCCTTCAAGCACTGAAGCCCCACCTTAAGCTTGTCCACCGGGTAGGGCCGCCCCAGCAAGACCCGCGACGAGGGAATGCCGCCGATGACGGGCACCTCCAGGCTGGCCATGTCTTGCACCAGCCCCAAGGCAACGCCGTCCCGGTCCACCGCCAGGAAGTACTGGTAGTAAGGAATGAGGGCAACGGGCTGCCGCTCCGTCACCTTCACCACCAGAGTGGCGGGCCAGCGCCGGGACACCTGGGCGTCGCGAATCCATGGGTTCCGTTCTATGCGGCTGGCCACGTCGTCCAGGCGGAGGCTGTAAAGCCTCGCGCCGGGGGTGACGCCGGCCAGCAGGGCGACCTCATCCTGACTCACCCGGTGATTGCCGGTAACCGCCACGCGCTCCAGGCGAAAAAAGCCGGACTGCAAAAAAAGAAAAGCGGCCGCGGCGGCCAAAGCCACTAGCCCTCCAAAGCGCGCGAGTACTTTCGGCAAAGAAAACCACCTCTGGCTAGGCTAGGACTATTCTACCACGGGGTTATGTCGTGTAGAAGGGGTAACCTGCACAGAGAAAAAGCGGAAAGTCGCACGATCACGACAAGAGCAGCCACGGCTCGTGCCGGGGTTCCCGGGAGACGCTGGCGCCGAGGGCGGCCAACTTCAGGTCCAGCGCCTCGTAGCCACGTTCGATGTGATGGACATCGTCCACCGTGGTCACACCGTCGGCAGTGAGCGCGGCCAGCACCAGGGCCACGCCTTCCCGCAGAGCCGGCGTCTCCACGGCGGCCGCCGACAGGCGCGGCACCCCCTTGATCACGGCGCTGCGACCCTCCACCTTGACGTCCGCGCCCATGCGCCGCAGTTCGCCGGCCGCTTTGAAGCGGTTTTCAAAGATGGTCTCGGTGATGATACTGGTGCCTTCGGCGGTGCTCATCAGGGCCATCATCTGCGGCTGCATGTCGGTGGGAAAGCCCGGGTAGGGCAGGGTCTTAAAGTCCACCGCCTTGGTCCGGCGGTCCGCCGAGACGTGCAGGCGCTCCTTCTCCACCCGGATGCCGGCCCCGGTCTCCCGTAGTTTGGCGGTGATCGCCTCCACGTGCTCGGGAATGACGTTTTCGATCAGCACCTCGCCCCGGGTCATGGCCGCCGCCACCATGAAGGTGCCGGTTTCAATGCGGTCGGGAATCACCGTGTGCTCACTGCCGTGGAGCCTTGAGACGCCGTCGATGCGGATGACGTCCAACCCGGCCCCCTTGATGCGGCCCCCCAGGCCATTGAGGAAGTTCTGCAAATCGACGATCTCCGGTTCCTTCGCGGCATTGCGGATCAGGGTGGCGCCGTCGGCCAGCACGGCGGCCATCATGATGTTCTCGGTGGCGCCTACGGAAGGCAGGTCCAGGTAGATCTCCCGGCCCACCAGTTTGGTGGCGGTGGCGTTGATATAGCCGTACTTCTCGCGGATGCTGGCACCCAGAGCCCCGAGCCCCATCAGATGCAGGTCGATGTCCCGCGAACCGATGGCACAGCCCCCGGGGTGGGTGCATCGTACCTGCCCGGTGCGTCCCAGCAGGGCCCCCATCAGGAAGATGGAGGACCGCATCTCTCGCATGAGATCTTCCGGGATCTCTGAGCTGTTCAACCCGTCGGTGTTGATCAGGAGGCTCCTGCCGCCGTCCTGGGGCTCCACCCGAACCCCAAGCTGCTCCAGGATCTCCTTCATCACGTCGACGTCCCGCAGGTGGGGCACGTCGCGGATGAGGTGGTCACCCGGCGTCAGCACTGTGGCCGCCATGACCGGCAGAATTGCATTTTTGGCGCCGCTCATGCGAACGGTTCCCGCCAGCCTGTTCCCACCGACGATTATGTACTGGTCCATCTGCTCCCACCTCCGGTTGGCGACGGGCGGCCGCCGCCTAGGCAGTGGACCCTCCCGCGCTCCAGATCTTGATTTCCGGCTCCAGCTCCACCCCGAAGCGTTCGCGCACGGCGGTTCGGACCCGGTCCATCAGGCCGAGCACGTCGCGGGCGGTGGCATTGCCGGTGTTGACGATGAAGTTGGCGTGCAGGGGCGAGACCATGGCCCCGCCCTGGCGCCAGCCTTTGGCCCCGACCGCTTCGATCAAGCGGCCGGCGTAGTCGCCCGGCGGATTCTTGAAGACGCTGCCGGCATTCGGGTAGGACAGGGGTTGGGTGGCAGCCCTTCGTTCCAGATGTTCCTTCACAGTGGCTGTCAGGGTCGACGCGCCCCCCGGGGTAAGCTCCATTCCCACCTTGCAGACGTAACGCGGCTCCCGCTGCAGCACGCTGGTGCGGTAGCCTAAGCCCATCGCTTCCTTGCCCCGCTCCTCCAGGTGCCCGTCCCCGTCCATCAGCCAGACCCGGTGCAGTACGTCGGCCAGGCAGCCGAGGTAGGTGCCGGCGTTCATCACCACCGCGCCGCCCAGGGTTCCGGGAATGCCGGTGGCGAACTCCAGGCCGGAAAAGCCCAGGTCGGTGGCCCGCCGCGCCAGCCCAACCATGGACACAGCGGCGCCTGCCGTCACCCGCGGCCCTTCCCAGACCACTTCCTTGAACTCGCCGTCCAGCTTGCAGACCAGGCCCCGCAGCCCCTCGTCCGCTGCCAGGATGTTGGTGCCGCCGCCGAGCAGATGCACGGGCAGCTTTCGCTCCGAGGCAAAGCGGAGGGCCCGGCCCAGGTCCCGCGTGCTCTGCACCAGGACGAACAGGTCCGCCGGCCCCCCGATGCGAAAGGAGGTGTGGCGCGCGAGCGGCTCCTCAGCCGTCACCGGGCTCTGCAGCATACTACGCAAGGTGTCTACCGCTGGTGACTCGGCCATCCGGCCCCCTCCCTTCCAGGCGTCGCGGCCCCGTCAGGCCGGCCGGCGGGGGAGCCGCCGGAGGCACCGGCCGCTCCAGCCAGGCGCTCCAGGATATGCGCCCCTGCAGTCCAGATGTTACCCGCCCCCAGGGTGAGCACCAGGTCCCCGGGCCTGGCGACCTGGGCCACCCGCTCCGGGAGGTCGGCCAGGGACGGCACGAACTCGGCTTGCTGGCCGGTATGGCGCCGCACCGACTCGGCCACGGAACGGCCGGTGACGCCGGGGATGGGCTTCTCGCTGGCGGCGTAGATGTCGGTGATAAAGATGTGGTCGGCGTCGCGGAAGGCCTGGCCGAACTCGTCCAGCAAGAAATGCGTGCGGGTGTAGCGATGGGGCTGGAAGCAGACGATGACCTGCCCCGGCGTCGCCCGCCGCGCCGCCCGCAGGGTGACTTTGATTTCCGATGGATGGTGGCCGTAATCATCCACCACGCGCACGCCGCCGGCCTCGCCGGTCACCTGGAAGCGCCGCTGCGCGCCGCGGAACTCGCTCAGGGCCAAGGCGATGGTGTTAAAGGAGAGCCCCGCCTCCAGGCCGACGGCCACCGCCGCCAGGGCGTTGCTGACGTTGTGCAGGCCGGGCACGGACAGCTCCAGGTAGCCCAGGGAGCGGCCGGACCGCCGCACCTCGGTGCGAGAGCCCAGGGGACGCAGGTCGGGGTTGACCCCCATGAGATCGGCCTGGCCGGCCAGGCCGTAGGTCATCCAACGCTGGTTGCCCCGCTGCCGCCCCTCCTCGGCCATGCGCCGCAGCAGGGGATCGTCGTCACAGACCACCGCCAGGCCGCCTGGGGTCACCTGGTCCAGGAAGCGGCCAAAACCCTCCACGATGTGCTCCAGGTCGCCCCAGTGGTCCAGGTGGTCGGCCTCAATGTTGGTGACGACGGCAATATACGGATGGAGGAGCAGGAAGGAGCCGTCGCTCTCGTCGGCCTCGGCCACCAGGAACTCTCCCTTGCCGGGCCGGGCGTTGCCCCCCAGGTGCGGCACCGTCCCGCCCACCAGCACCGCCGGGTCCAGCCCGCCCCGCTCCAACACCAGGGAGATCATGGAGGTGGTGGTGGTCTTCCCGTGGGTGCCGGCGACCGCCACCCCCTTGCGGCTGGCCATCAGCCTCGCCAGCATCTCGCCCCGTTGCAGCAGGGGGATGCCCCGGCGCCTCGCCTCCTGCACCTCCGGGTTGTCCTCGGCAATGGCCCGCGAGACCACCACCAGGTCAGCATCCCCCAGGTTCTCCGGCCGGTGCCCGATGGCCACGCGGGCGCCCCACTGCTGCAGGCGCTCCGTGGTGGCCGAGGCGTCTACGTCCGAGCCGTAAACCGTCGCGCCCTCCGCCAAGAGGATCTGAGCGATAGCCGACATACCGGCGCCGCCGATTCCCACCATGTGTATCCTGGTCATGCCGTTGCCCCTCTTCGCTGCCATGTGAATCGCAGTTCTCCCAGCCCTCCGTGCCTTCAGCGGCCCTCAATCGCCCTCAGCGGCCCGGGCGACGGGGCCTGGCCAGGGCCAACACGGCCCGAGCGATGCGCTCCGCCGCTTCCGGACGGCCCAGCTCCCGCATCCGCGCCGACATCTGCGCCAGCCGGTCGGGGTGATCGAGCAGATCCGTCAGGCTCTTCTCCAGACCCTCCGGCGTCAACTCCTTCTCCCGGATCACCACCGCCGCGCCCTGCTGTTCCGGCACGCGGGCGTTGCGCTCCTGGTGGTCGTAGATGGCATGGGGAAAGGGGATGATCACCGCCGGCAGGCCCCTCACCGCCACCTCGGCCATGGTCATGGCTCCGGCCCGGACCAGAGCCAGGTCGGCGGCGGCCAGGGCATCGGCGGCCTCGTAGAGGTAGGGCTTAACCATAATCTTTCCGGGGATTTCCAGGTCTATTCCCTGCTGACCCAGTTCCCCGGCGACCTGATCAAAGGCGGCCTTGCCGGCGACATAGAGCACCATCAGATCAGGGCGCTGCAGCAAGAACCCCAGGCGGGGCACCAATGCCCGGTGGATGGCCTGGGCGCCGCGACTGCCGCCAAAGACGTACAGGAGCCGGCTACCCTCCGGCACACCCAGGCGGCGACGCGCTTCCCTCCGGTCGGTCCGGACAATCTCGGGCCGAACCGGATTGCCGGTCACCTGATACTTGTCTCCGGACGGAAAGTAGGGCCGCGCCGCCGGGCTCGGCAAAAAGACACGGTGGGCCACCCGGGCCAGGAGCCGGATGGTCACACCGGGAATGACGTTCTGCTCTTGAATGGCCACCCGGGCCCCCACCAGGCGCCCGGCCAGCACCACGGGGCCGGAGACGTAGCCGCCGGTGCCCACCACCACGTCCGGGCGCCAGCGGCGCAGCAAGGCCAGGGACTCGGTCGTGCCCCGGGCGGCCTGCAGCAGCCCGGCGGCGGCCTGGACCGGCGACTTACCGGCGACCCCGGCCACATGGACCGCCTGAAAGGGAAGGCCGGTTCGCGGGACGATGTCCGCCTCCAGCCCGGCCAGCGTGCCGATGTACAGGATCTCGGTGGCCGGTTCCAGGGCCTGCAGGGTGCGGGCGATGGTCAGGGCGGGATAGATGTGGCCTCCGGTGCCGCCACCGGTGATGGCAATGCGCAAGCTCTTCATGGTCCTCTCCTGTTGGGGCTTCATCGGGGCGGGGGCCGTCGGCGGCGCGGCTTGGCCGGCGCGGGCCTCGCATCTTGGCTCGGGCCGGCCGCCGGCCCTCAGTGGGTGGTGTAGCGTGATACGTTGAGCAGAATACCCACCCCGGCCATGGTGATGAGCAGGTTGGTGCCGCCGTAGCTGACAAGGGGCAGGGGGATGCCGGTAAACGGAATGCTGGCGCTGATCACAGCGATGTTGAGGAAGGCCTGCACCACCACGGTGGCGGTGAGGCCCACCGCCAGCAGGGAGCCGAACGCGTCAGGCGCGTGGGTGGCCACCTGCAATCCCCGCCAGGCCAGCAGGAAGAACAGGATGATGACCACCACCGCGCCCAGAAAGCCCAGTTCTTCGCCAATCATGGCAAAGATGGAGTCGGTGTGGTTTTCCGGCAGGTAGCCGAACTTTAGCTTGCCGGCGCCCAGGCCGACGCCGAAGAGCCCGCCGGAACCGAAGGCGTACAAGGCCTGGATGACGTGGTAGCCGCTGCCCTGGGGATCGGCCTTGGGGTCAAGGAAGGAAAGGAAGCGCCGTAACCGGTAGGGCGCCACCCAGATCAGGCCCAGGAGCATCGGCACGGCGGCCGCGGCCAGGGTCATCAGGTGACCGAGCCGCGCCCCGGCGGCGAACAGCATCACCACCACCGTCCCGGCCGTGGCCAGGGAGGTGCCCATGTCCGGCTCCAGCATGATCAGCCCAAAAACCAGGCCGAGCAGCACCAGCCTCGGCATCAGATCGCGCCAGAAGTCGCGCAGCTTGGCCCGATCCTTGGACAGGGTATAGGCCAGATAGACAACAAAGGCAATCTTCATCAGCTCGGACGGCTGAAACTGCATGGGGCCGAAGCCGATCCAGCGCCGGGCCCCCAGGCGCGCCATGCCGATGCCAGGGATCAGCACCAGGGCCAGCAGCAAGAGATTGATGAAGAAACCGGCTTTGGCCACACTCCGGTAGCGGCGGTAGTCGAAGTTCATGGTCGCCACCATGGCCAGCGTGCCCAAGGCCATCCACAGGGCCTGGCGCTGCAGATAGTAATACGGGTTGTTATAGCGCAGGCCGGCCATGACAGAGCTGGAGGAGAACACCATGACCACGCCGATCCCGGCCAGGGTAAGGGCCACCAGCAGGATCACGTAGTCCGGCGCGTGCCGCTTCACCGACCCATCCCTCCCAGGGCCCAGATGCCAATGGCCGAAAAGATGGCGGCGGTCAGCCAGAAGCGGCGAACCACCTTCTCTTCGGGCCAACCTGCCAATTCAAAGTGATGGTGCAGGGGACTCATGCGAAAAACCCTGCGGCCGAACAGGCGGAAAGAGAAGACCTGAATGATGACGGACAGGGTCTCGACCACAAACAGGCCGCCAATGATGGGCAGCAACAGCTCGGTTCGCGTCAGGACGGCCATGGAAGCCAGGGCTCCTCCCAGGGCCATGGACCCCGTGTCGCCCATGAAAACCTGGGCCGGATGCCGGTTGAAGCGCAGAAAGCCCAGTGCACCGCCGGCCAGGGCCAGGGCGAACAGCACCAGCGACTGATGCCCCAGGAGATAGGCCACCCCGGCATAGGCTAAGAGCGACAGCAGGGAGGACCCGGCACAGAGGCCATCCAGCCCGTCGGTGAGATTGACGGCGTTGGAGGCGCTCAGCACCACAAGGACGACGAAAGCCGGGTAGAAGGCGTGCAGGTCGAAGACCCAGCCGGTGAAGGGCACCCGCACCAGACTGCCCCGGGCATAGGCGAATAGGCCCAGCACCAGGGCCAGCAAGACTTGCGCCACCAGCTTTTCCCGCGCCCGCAAGCCCAGGGAGCGCTTCAGCACTACCTTAATGTAGTCGTCGGCAAAGCCGATTAGGCCGACTCCCAGCATCATCAGTACGGCCAGCAAGAGCTCCCAGTCCCAGAGGCCCCTGCCGGACCCGGAGATAAGCGGCGCCAGCAGCACCGCCACCACCGTGCCGGTCATGAACATCAGCCCGCCCATGGTGGGGGTGCCTTGCTTCTTCCGGTGCGCAGCCGGCCCCTCATTCCGAATGATCTGCCCATACTTCAGCCGGCGCAACACCGGGATGACCACGGGCCCAAGCAGCATGGTCACCACCAGGGAGGTCAGAAAGCTCGCCGCCATCAACCCAAGCGTCACTTGCCGCTTCCCTCCCCCAGGCCTGACGGCCGGCCCGGCCCGGCGCCACCGCCAAACCGCTGCTGCAAGGCCTCTACCAACACTTCCATGGCCATGCCCCGGGACCCCTTTACCAGCACGGCGTCGCCCGGCCGGACGAGTTCCAGCATCAACGGCACCGCCGCCTGCCGCTCCGCCACGTGGCGCACCCGCTCGCCCAGGCCCGCTTCACGCGCACCAACAGCGATCTCCGCTGCCAGGTCGCCGACGCAGATGAGCAGGTCCGCCCCCAGGCGGGCTGCCGCCCGGCCCACCTCGCGGTGCCCTTCAGGCGCGTACTCGCCCAGTTCCAGCATATTGCCGAGCACCGCCACCGTCCGGGACGCGCTCAGGCCGGCCAGCACTTCCAGGGCGGCCTTGGTCGACACCGGGCTGGCGTTGTAGGTATCGTCCAGGATGGTCACGGGTCCTGCATGGATAACGTGCAGGCGCTTGTCCGAGATACGGGCTGCGGCCAGCCCGGCTGCAATTTGCCCAGGCGTGAGACCCCAGGCGAATCCCACCGCCGCCGCCGCCAGGGCGTTGGAGACGTTGTGCCGCCCCGGCAGGGGCAAAAGGACGTCCGCCGCTCCCTGCGGCG
>JAMDAP010000178.1 GCA_023484675.1 Bacillota bacterium | reverse complement strand
TACGTAGGGCTCCTCCGCGACCACCCCAGGCCGCGGCGTCAACCTCTGCCTCAGATCGACCAGATCCGTGGCTGTGGCCAGATAGCGGAGGGCTGCAGCGCCGGCCACCGCCACGCCGGATCGGGACAGGGTAATCCAGGGGGATCCGCTCTGCGGCACCACGTCCAGCTGCAGCGGGGCTTGCGGCCTGCCGGGCGTCATCCCCGCCTCCTTGCCGGTCGAAGCGGACGAGGCCTCATCGCTTGTAAGTGTGACGAGGGGGAAGCGCAGGCTGGTGCTCTCGACTCCCAGGCGCGCGGCAAAGTCGATCAGCGCCTTACGCTCCTCCAGAGTCAGCCCAGGGTGCAGCGCAATGGTCAACGATTCTCCGACACGGAAGAGATCGTCAAGCGTCGTGAGGCGGGCGCCCTCCGCTGGAGCATCCACCGTGGACGCCGCCCGGGTCTGTACCGCATCGGCGCTAACCTCCTCGGCGTCCGCGACCAGCTGCCAAGCCCCCCCGAGCCTGATGGCGATGACCCCGCCCGCGTCCACGAGCAGTGCCGTCGTTCCCACCGGAACCACCAGAGCATCAACACCCACCCGACGCAGGTAGGGGTAGCGTGCCGCAAGATAGCGGGCGGCGATGCCGGCGCCCCTGGGATCGCTCCCCGTGACGACAAGGCCCCCGTCCGGTCCGTGGCCAATCAGTCCGCTCGAACCGTGGGACGCACTCCCGCTCGCGTCGGCGGCGGCGAGCCCGACGCCGATCGCCGGTGAAGTCCCATCTGCCAGGAGCATCCCAGGGCCAATGTGTACCGGGAACTCACCCCCGCCTTCCACGAGTGGCAGCGTGAGCCCCGTCGACTCCAGGCCCAGCCGGGCCGCCAGATCAACGGCCCCGGTGCAGCTCTCCAGATCATCGGCCACATGGAGCGCTGCTGCAACGCCGTCGGCGATGCCATCTCCGTCGGAATCGCGCAAAAGCATCCCTGGTGTCAATAGCGCGTGCAATGACTGAACAGCCATCAATAGACCCCTTCCATGCAGAGGACCCAGCGCAGGCGAAACGAGAGCGTTCAGCCCACCTTCAGATGCGCAGGCTCGGGTCCAGTTCCTCTCGCAGCCAGTCGCCCAGAAGGTTCACACCCAGCACCGTGAGCATGATAGCCAGGCCGGGGAAGGTCGCAACCCACCAGGCATCCGTGATATAGTTCCGCCCGTCGGCCAGCATCCCGCCCCAGGACGGAATGGTGGGATCAACCCCCAGGCCCAGGAATGTGAGGCCAGCTTCCAGCAGAATGTTGGTCGCCACCTGCAGCGTCGCCAGCACGATTACCGACGAAATGACGTTGGGCAGAACGTGCCGAAACATGATCTTCCAGTCCGGCACGCCAATGGCACGGGCCGCCTGGATGTAGTCCAACTCCCGCACCGTGAGCACCTCGCTGCGCACCAGCCTGGCAAAGGATACCCAGCCGGTTACTCCCAGCACCAGTACCAGCTTGTCCAGGCCGCCCCCGAAAATGGCCATGACCAGCAAGGCGAGCAAAATGAACGGGAAGGAGAGTTGGACGTCGGCCAATCGCATGAGCAGGTTGTCCAGCCAACCGCCAAAGTAGCCGGAGAAGAGCCCCACCGGGACGCCAAGGACCAGCGAGAGAGCGGTGGCAACCAGGCCAACGAACAGGGAGACTCGGGCGCCGTAAATGACTCGCGAGAGAACATCTCGCCCGACGGCGTCGGCTCCGAGCAGGTAGTGCGCCTTGGAGGCGTGGTCCCATGCCGGCGAGTCCAGCCGCAACCGGAGCACCGCTTCCGACGGGCTGTGGGGCGCAAGGTGGGGAGCAAAGAGGGCGGCGGTCACCGCCAGGAGCAACAACACCGCGCCCAACAAGGCCGGCACGTTAGTCACCAGGCGTTTCAGTGTGATCCGGCGTCGCTTCACCTCTGAACACCCACCTTTATGCGGGGATCCAGCAGTGCGTAGCTGATGTCGACCATCAGGTTCACCAGCACCATGAGCCCCGCCAAGACAAGTACAGTGCCCTGCACCATGGGAAAATCCCGATAGTTAATGGCGTCGAGCGCCAGCCGTCCGACCCCGGGCCAGGAGAAGACTTGCTCCAGGATCACCGTGCCGCCCAGCAGGGAGCCGAACTGAAGACCCACGAAGGTGGTCGTGGGGATGAGGGCGTTACGGAAGGCGTGCTTGAAGATGACCAACCCTTCCTGCAGACCCTTGGCTCGCGCCGTCTGGATGTACTGAGCCTGCAGCACCCCCAGCATGGTCGATCGCAGGAGCCGGGTGACGATGCTCGAAAGGATCAGACCCAGCGTGACGCTGGGCAGGATCAGGTACTTGAAGCCCTGGTACCCTGAAGCTGGCAGCCAGCGCAGCTTAACAGCAAAGACCAGCATCAGCATGATGCCCAGCCAGAAATTGGGGAAGGAGATACCGATCAGGGCGAAGACCCGTCCGGTCACGTCAAGCGCCTTGCCTTGCCGTACCGCCGAATAGACACCGATCGGGATGGCGATCAAGAGGGAGACCAGCAGACCTGAGAAGGCCAGAAGGAGGGTGGCCGGCATCTTTTCCATGATCTGGGGAAAGACTGGCTGCCCGTTGCGGAAGGACGTCCCCAGGTTGCCGACGGCCAGGTTGCCAACATAGTGAAGAAGCTGCCTCCACAGGGGCTGGTCCAGCTCCAGGGCATGTCTCATGGCCTCCACGGCCTCCTTGGTTGGGTTGCCCTGGCCCATGATGGCCATGACCGGGTCACCGCTCAGCCGCAAGGCGAAAAAGACCACCAGGGAGATCGCAATCATGACCATGACGCCTTGGAAGAGTCGCTTGACGATGTAAAGTGCCACGGCAATCCCCCTTATCAACTGCCAATGCGGGCGAGACAGGCACGGGCCGGGAGGGGAACCCGGCCCGTCCTGGACCGCCGCGGCTATCGTGCACCCTATCTTCTACTGTTGCACAGACACTGGGGCGAGCCACAACCGATCATCGGGGGGCGGGGTGAAGCCTTGCACCTTCTTGCCCACTGCCCAGGCTTCCACGCCCTGGTACAGGGGCACGTCGGGCACCAGCTCGCGCAGGCGAACAGTCATCTCCTTGAAGATCTCCGCCCGCTTCGACTGGTCGTTGGTGGAGCGTTCGGCCTTCAACAGTTCATCGATCTTGGGGTCTCCGAAGTCGGGATCCCACTTCTGGCCCTTGGTGTACAGAAGGTAGGCCGTGTTATCGAAGTCCAGGGTCCAGCCGCCCCAACCGGAGAGGTACATGTGGCCCGCCTTTCCGTTGGGTATCAGATCGCTGATCAGCGTCTGGAACTCCGTGGGGTGCAGCGTGACGTTCAGGCCCACATCTTTCAGTTCCGACGCAATGGCCTGGGCTATCTCCTTCTGTACGCTGGAATTCGAGTTGAAGAAGAAGTCCAGGTTGGTCCCCTTGGCGCCGGCGTCCTGAATCAACTGCTTGGCCTTGTCCGGGTTGAATTCAATCGGCTTCAGGTCGGGGTTGTTGCCAAAGGAGATGTCTCCCTGGAAGGAGCTGATCTGTTTGCCGAGGCCGCCCAGAATCGTGTCGATGATGGTCTTGGTATCCACGGCGTAGCCGATCGCCTGACGCACCTTCACGTTGTTCACCGGTGGCTTGTCCGTGACCAGGCGAAGCACGAATGCGGTGGGACCGCCCACCTTGATGACCTGCGTGTTGGAGTCAACCGACAGGCTCTGCACCTGGGACGGGGGCACGTTCTGCATGATGTCCACGGCCCCGGTCTGGAACTCAGCCACGCGGGTGGTGTCCTCCGGAATGAACCGGACGATCACGTTCGGGGTTTTCGCCTTCTCGCCCCAGTAGTCATCGAACCGTTTCAGCACCACCCGGCTGTCCTTGGTGTACTCGGTGACTGCGTAAGGCCCCGTGCCGACGGGATGGGTGTCGAAGTAAGCATCGCCCTTCTCCTGGATGTACTTGGGCGGCACAATCATCCCGCCGTAGCCGGCCAGCTTGGTCAGCAGAGTGGGATCGACGCTCTTGAGGTGAAAGCGGACGGTGTAGTCGTCCACCTTCTCCACAGTGGCAATGGACTCATAGTTGCCGCGCTGCGGGCTCTTTTCCCCCTCCGGGCCCAGGAGCCGCTGGAAGGTGAAGGCGACGGCCTCGGCGTTGAAGGGCTCGCCGTTGTGAAACTTGACGCCCTGGCGCAGCGTGAACTCAAGAGTCTTGTCGTCCAGATACTTCCAACCGGTGGCGAGTCCGGGCTGCAACGTGAGCTCCGGGCCGCGACTGGTCAGGCCCTCAAAGATGTTGCTGGCCACCGTGCCCCACGCCACCAGGAACGTGTCGATGGGGTCCCAGGAACCGTGGGGATCGCCCTGAGCGTCGCCGATAACCAGAGTGTCCTTGAAACCGGTGGCAACGGAACCCCCGGAGCCATCTGCAGGCTGCGTCTTCGCCCTGCCGCAGCCGGCGAGCGCCAGCGCGGCAATAAGCACCAGCGCGATGGCTGCAGCGAAACGTTTCCTTGTCATTCACCTGCTCCTCCTTCTTACTACAACCTTGCACAACGTCTCAACTGCATCTTGGCAGAACACTAACACCCGGGCCGACTACAGCCTCAACTTCCCCTCTCCACCCCCCTCCCGACTACTGTTTGATCTCACGAGCGCCGAGACGTTGCCCAGGTGGGACCGCATGGCGGCCCGGGCGGTATCGCCGTTGCGCTCGAGGATGGCCTTCCAGATGCTTCGGTGCTGTTCCAGGGCAGCCATGGAGCCGGCTGGGCTCGTCGTTGCCTCTCTGGCCGTCTGCTTCAGGCCGGCGCGAAAGATGTCGGCCATGACCATCAGCAGCTTCACAAACAGGTCATTCTGAGAGGCCCTGGCCACGGCGTAGTGAAAGTCATAGTCGTGGTTGGCTCCCGAACCGCCCTTTCTAACCTCGTTCTCCATCGCCTGAAAGGCCGCGGTGAGCGCACCCAGATCGGTGGTGGAGGCCCGCTTGGCTGCCAGAAAGGCCGCCTCTCCCTCGATGGCCCGTCGCAATTCTAAGAGCTGCGCCAGGTTCTCTTGACTGGTCAGGAGCAGCAGCGACAGCGGTTCCACCAGGTCGGTGCGGTCCAACCTGCGGATCGTGACACCCGATCCATGCCGCACCTCCACCAGACCTTGGGCCTGCAGGGCGCTCATCGCTTCTCGGACTGCCGTCCTGCTGACCCCAAGGGTCTCACAGAGTTCTTTCTCGCTGGGCAGCTTGTCACCCGGGGCGAGCTGCCCCTGGGCAATCAGTTCCTTGATACGAACAATGACGTTCTCGTAGAGGCGCGGCTTCCTGCCCCGCAGCGGCCTCTGGCTTGGCACCGCCTGCTCGCTCCGCAGCACGTTCTCGCTGCGAAGGGGCACACCGCCGGTCGACCTTTCCTGCCCGGCTGACATCAACGCCGCACCTCCAGCCTTCGCCCCGGACGCTCCCAGACTACCTCCGACAGCGAGGTCTCTGCCAGCATCCTAAGCAGCCCAGTCGCCTCGTCCACCGCGGGAGCGGCGACGCCCACCTCCAGGCCCTCAATCCGCCCGGCGTCGCTTGGCGTTGCGTCGATCTCCTCAATGGCATCGAGAAGCCGCTCCTGCTGACGGAGGGCCGCCACCGCCTCTTCTACGGAAACAGCCCGGAACGACACGCTGTCTCCCGGGGCCAGTTGCGCCATCACCCGCAGGTCGGCCGAAATCACCGTGGCGATCTTGGGGTAGCCGCCTGTGGTCTGGCGGTCGGCCAGCATGACGATGGGAGTCCCGTGCCCCGGCACTTGGACCGCACCGGGCGGGATCGCGTCAGAGATGATGTCGGCTCCCGCTCGATGCTTGAGCGTCGGACCATCCAGCCGGTACCCCATACGGTCCGACACCGGCGACACCCGGTAGGTGGAACCAAGAAAAAGGTCAACGCTCTCCGGCGTGAAGTGGTCATCCTGGGGTCCCAAAACCACCCGAGCGGTGTTCGAGGGTTGGGGCACCCGGTGCGGCGCCAGCCTCCGGCGGACGTTTGGCGTTGGGCTCTCACCGAGTGGGATGACGTCGTCGGGCTGCAGCGTCCGGCCCTGGAACCCGCTCAGCCTGCCGCGAACATAGGTGGACTTGCTCCCCATGACCTGCGGCACGTCGATGCCCCCGGCAAAAGCGACGTACGCCCGAACGCCGCTCCTCGGGCGGCCGAAGGCCAGTACGCTCCCCTTCGGCAACCACACCGACTCCCAAAGGGGGAGCAGCTCACCGTCTACCGCCGCCTCCAAGTCGGCTCCAGTCACCGCCAGTGCCGCATCCTGCAGCAATTCCAGCCTCGGACCCAGCAGTGTCATCTCCAAGGCTGCTTCACCTTCCGGGTTGCCCACCAGCCGGTTGGCCAGCCGCAACGCCAGTTCGTCCATGGCGCCGGCCACCGGCATGCCGAACTCCTGGTAGCCGTGCCGCCCCAGGTCCTGCACCGTTGTAAACATGCCGGGCTTCAGCACGCGGATGCTCATCGAGACCCCCCCTTGCCGCCGGAGGTGCCGGCTCCCAGGATCTCCGGTGCATAGTCCCCAGCCTCCACGGCCTGCGCGATGCGTCCGAACTCCTTCTCATTAATGGAGAAAAACTGGAGGTAGTCCCCGGCCTGAAGCAAAACCGGGGGATCGGCGGAGGGGTCATAGAGCTTCAAAGGGGTTCGGCCGATCAGCCGCCAGCCGCCTGGGCTGTCGATAGGGTAGATGCCGGTCTGCATGCCGGCGATGCCCACGGAACCCCCGGGGATGCGCTCCCGCGGGCTGGCCAGGCGAGGGCAGGCGATCTTCTCGGACATGCCCCCCAGGTAGGCGAACCCCGGCGTGAATCCCAGCATGTAGATGAGATACGTTCCAGAGGTGTGGATGGCCGCCACCTCCTCTGGAGTAATGCGGTTGTGCGCCGCCACGTCGCTGAGGTCAGGGCCGTAAACGCCACCGTACAGCGTGGGTACCCGTACCGTCCGTGCCGCAGGAAGGTCGAACTCCATGATCCTTACTTGCAGGCGCTTGAGCTCGTCCGCCAGGGCAGGCCCGGCGAGCGCCAGAGGATCAAAGTAGACGGTCAGGGAACGGTAGGTGGGAACCACCTCCCGCACTCCCGGCAGAGCGTGGCGCTTCAGCGCCAGTGAGAACCGGCGCACCATCCCGCTGACCTCTTCGCTGATCTCGTTGGCGAACTCCACCGTCACGGCCCTGTCCCCGCCAAGGAGGTACCTGGGTTCGCTGTACATCTTTCCTTCACCCCTTGCCGCTGGTCGGTAGCCTAGCCGTGACCGCCCAGGCGCCTCTCCAGGAAACCGGTGTCCGTCCGCCCCTGCCGGAATTCCTCATCCGCGAGCAACGAAATCTGCAGGTACACGGTTGTAGAAATACCCTCGATGCGTGTTTCCCGCAGAGCGCGGGACATCCGGGCGATGGCCTCATCCCGATCATGGCCCCAGGTGATGATCTTGGCCACCAGGGAGTCGTAGTAGGGTGGGATAGTCCACCCCTCGTAGGCACAGGTATCCACGCGTACCCCCGGCCCTCCCGGCAGGTGCAGTCCACGCAACACACCCGGTGCGGGCAGGAAGCTGCGAGACGGGTCCTCGGCGTTGATGCGGCACTGAATGGCCCAGCCGTTGGCACGGATCGCGCTCTGCTGGAAGGACAGCGGCTGCCCCGCGGCGATGCCGATCTGCTCCTTGACGATGTCCACACCGGTGACCATCTCCGTCACCCCATGCTCGACCTGCAACCGGGAGTTGACTTCCATGAAGTAGTACCGGCCGTCCCCGCCGAGGAGGAATTCCACCGTACCGGCGTTCTCGTATCCCACCTCCCGCGCCAGACGCACCGCGTCCTCGCCCATCCGCGACCGCAGTTCGTCGTCCACCGCAGTGGAGGGGCTCTCCTCCAGGAGCTTCTGGTGGCGGCGCTGGATGGAGCACTCCCGCTCGCCCAGGTGCACCACGTTCCCGAACCTGTCGCCGAGAATCTGGACCTCCACGTGCCGCGGCCGATCCAGGTACTTCTCCAGCAAGACGCTGTCGTCGCCGAAGGAAGCGCCGGCTTCCAGACGCGTCAGGTCCAAAAGCGACGCCAGTTCCTCACGGTTTCGGGCGACGCGCATGCCGCGGCCGCCGCCGCCGCCGGACGCTTTGATGAGCACCGGGTAGCCGATCTCGCCGGCTACCAGCACCGCCTCGTCCACTGAAGACACCAGCCCCTCGCTGCCGGGGACCACCGGCAAGCCAATCGATCGGGCGGCCTGGCGCGCCTCCGCCTTGGAGGCCACCGACCGCATGGCCGCCGGCTGAGGGCCGATGAAGGCAAACCCACCGTCTAAGCATTGCTGGGCAAAGTCCGCGTCCTCTGAAAGGAAGCCGTACCCCGGATGAACGGCGTCCGCCCCAACCGCCCTCGCCGCCGCTAAGACCGCCATTGGGTTCAAATA